>CALJIU010000131.1 GCA_937974055.1 uncultured Neomegalonema sp.
GGGGATAGCGAAATCCTGCTGCGGCATATGCATCTGGCGATTTTGGCGCTGCTGCGTCCTGCAGAATCGACTTTGCGGCGGCTTATTGAGATTGCGGCGAAGGATATCGTGGTGAAGCCTCGCGCGAAGCGGTCGCCTCCATCGGGCGGTATTCCGAAAGGGTCGAGCGGGCGGAAGCCGGTCTTTGTCTTGATGGACCCACGGCGGGAAGTTGGGCCGCCGAAACGCAAGACTGCGCCGGGATTTGGGCCGAATGTGCGGGGGTTCGATGATCTGGACATCTCGCCTCCGGGTCGGGTGGAGATTACGCCGGATGATCCGGTATCTGCTGCTGCCTTGCGCCGCCGGGTTGAGGCGCTTGTCGCTGCGATGAACGATATTCCGGGGCAGGCGAAGCGGCTGGCGCGGAAACGAGCCGGGATGGAAAGGCCGATGCGGGTGATGCGTCCGGGCAGACCGCCGGGACATGTGGAGCGTGGGAAGCGGCCCATCGATCTGTTGCTGGCGGAGGTGCATCAACTGGCGCTGATGGCGCTGGCGGGGATGAAGGCGCCTCCGTAGGAATACGTTTTAGGGATGAGGATCGAGGGCCACCGCTGTTGGGCGGGGGACGGTTTGGTGTGTCTGCTACAATTATGCGTCTCATGGCGAGGCCCCGGATCGACGTACGGGGCTGCGAAATCATACAGATGGCGGCGATCAATGACCGCTCTGTTCCGGGGAAGCGCGTGGAGTTTTCGGGGGATTGCCCCTACGATAGTGGCAATTCGCTCTATCGGGGAGATGATCATGCGGAATTTTAAAGGTTTCATGCTGACAGGCGCGGCCCTTCTGGCCCTTGCCGGATGCGCCGTCGAAGATGGCGGGGGCGATGTCTCGTCTGTCGCACCGCCCCCTCCGCCGCCGCCGCCGGCCCCCGTGGTCGTTGCGCCCGCAGCGGATTATGCCGTCTCCGAAGGGGCCGCCCTGTCGAAGACCACCGCCCGTGCCGCCCGCCGGTCTGGCGATGCGCTCGTCGTTCTGCCCCCCGGCGGCTCGCAGCAACCGCCCCCCGAACCGGGATTGCTGACGGCGGGGGATTATGACGATGTGCTCAATCCGGGCCTGTATGAAACCTATGTCAGTCGCGTGCTGCAAAAGGGCAATCTGTCGCCCGATCTGCCCTATGTCGATGCCGCGCGCCGCATCACGCTGCGCGTCACCGACCGCCTCGGCAAGCCCGTCCCCTTCGCCGATGTCACCGTCGATGCCCTCGCCCTGCGCACCGGCGCGAATGGCACCGTTCACCTCTATCCGGTTTTCGATGACCTCGAAGCGGGCCGCGACTTGCGAGTCTCGGTCGACGGCGCGGCCCCCCAGCAGCGGGTGCTTTCCGCCGCCGATATAGCGGGCGGCGGTAGCCTGTTGGTCATCATGGACCGCGATGTGCAGCCCGTGCGCCGCCTCGATTTGCTGCTGACCCTCGATGCCACCGGCTCAATGAGTGACGAGATGCGCTATCTGCAAACCGAACTCAGGGCGACCCTGCAACGGGTGGCGCGGGCGAATGAGGGGCTGGATATCCGGGCGGGCCTGATCGTCTATCGCGACCGGGGCGATGAGTACGTCATCCGCGATTTTCCCTTCACCGATGACCTGCCCGCTTTCGAGGCAGACCTCGCCCAGCAACGAGCGCAGGGCGGGGGCGATACGCCGGAAGCGATGCATACCGCCCTGCGCGCGGGCGAGGGCTTTGACTGGCGGCCCGATGCGGTGAAGGTCAATCTGCTCGTCGCTGACGCCCCGCCGCATGATGCCGATATCGCCGCGACATGGGACAGCGCGAAAAACGCCCGCGCGCGGGGCATCCATATCGTGCCGCTGGCGGCCAGCGGCGTCGATCCGACCGCCGAATTCCTGATGCGCGCGATGGGGCAACTTACGGGTGGCCGCTATCTCTTCCTGACCGATGATAGCGGGATCGGCAATCCCCATGCCGAGCCGACCGTGGATTGCTATGTCGTCACCGCGTTGGATGGTTTGGTGCAGCGCGTCCTCGAAAGCCTTGTCACCGGCATCCGGGTCGAACCGCAGGGCAGCGACGTGATCCGCACCGTGGGATCGTATCAGGCGGGCATTTGCGCGCCGGAAGTGAAGGTGCCGTGAGTGATCGGAGCGATGCGTTTATTTCGACGAACGCGGGACGAGCCTTCCTTTTCGCGCTGTCTGGCGGTCCAGAATCCCCGTTCGGACACGCTCGAACAGGTCGCGAGGCATCAGCCCGTAGACATACTCGCCCGACCCGCCGGGAATGGGTCGAAGGTCGAGGCCCGGCCAGATGAAGCTGTTCAATTCGTCTATCCGGACCCAGTGTCGCCCGTCATCCAAACCCAGCGCTCGACAGGTTTGCGCCGGTATCTCGATGGAAGCATCTGGATCGTCCGGCGGCGTATGGGTAATCGGGGCCACGACCGTTTGCACCGACCCATCGACTCCTTTCGGAACGGCGACGACGATGGCGCAGGGGCGGCTCTTGATGGCATCGACCCGCCCGGCATTTCGCTCGTGGCTCCACAGGAATTCGTATCGGATTACCGTGCCGGGGACGGGATCGGGAAGGCTCACCGTGGGGGCTTGCCGTATTCCGCCGTCTCGATGGCGGCAACCAGATCGTCAGGCAGGTCGCCCACCACATGCACCTGCCGATCCCGCCGCTCCAATTCCTTATAATAGTCCAGCTTCGCCTTCGAGACGTATCCGCCCACGATCCGCGAATGGCTTTGCACCAGCACCGTGCCGCCCGCCGTTGCAACGTCGCGGTATTCGCCGAAATTCTTCGCGAACTTGCTGGCAGGGACGATGGTCGTTTCGCTCATGATCGGTTCCTTATCAATACGCGCAATATCCGTACTTTCCGCATATTCGTCAAGATCAACTCAACGTCACTGCATAGGCCAGATCGTCGGTGACGTAGCGGCTGCGGCGCAGTTCTACGGTGCGGCCCGACAGGTCGATGGCGTGGCGTGTGACCTCGATCAGCGGTTCGCCCGCCGCGACATCCATCGCCGCCGCATCCTCCGCCGTTGCCAGCACCGCCTGCAACCGCTCATCCGCCCGCGCAATCGCGATGCCGTAGGTGTGCTGGTAGAAGGCGTAGAGGGCATTGGGCAATGGCGCGTGCCCCTCCAGCCCCGGAAACAGATCGACCGGCACCGCCGACATCTCGCGCACGATCCGCCGTTCATCGATGCTGCGGATACGGTCGATGGCGTGGACCTGTCCCAAGCCGTCAAAAGCCGTCCGCTCGGCGGCGCTGGCCCGGCGGCGTGTTACCGTCTCGCTGACCAAGGCGGGGGCCGCATCCGACC
The DNA here is from genome assembly GCA_937974055.1 of uncultured Neomegalonema sp. Lineage (GTDB taxonomy): Bacteria > Pseudomonadota > Alphaproteobacteria > Rhodobacterales > Rhodobacteraceae > JAHDDY01. Next base: position 3,348 of record CALJIU010000131.1, read on the forward strand.
CATCGGCATGGCGCAGGCGGAAGAAGTGGAAATGGTCCGTCTCGGCGGTGGTGGTGGCGACCACGGTGCCGCGCCCTTGCCGCCGCTCGACGATACCATTGCGCTCCAGCTCCATCAGAGCCTTGCGCGCGGTGCCCTGACTGACCCCCATCTCGGCCCCCAGCGCCGTCTCGCTGGGCAGCATCACACCGGGCCGCAATTCACCGCTGACGATGCGCGCGAGGATCGTTTCGTAGACATGGCGGTACAGCGGCAGGGCAGGGGCGTCATCCATGCGCGCGACCATACTGCCCCGATCAGGTCTTGTACAAGACTTCATGTCCATGTTAGGCGGATGACACATCATTCAAGAGGGACATAATGGGCGAGATTCCACATCTGCTGGTCCACGACACCACCGACAATGTCGGCGTCGTCGTGATCGAAGGGCTGACGGCGGGCACCGATATGCTTTGCGTCGTAACGCATGACAATTCCGATTTCCGGCTGACGGCCAAGGCCGACATCCCCATCGGCCACAAGGTCGCGCTGAAGGATCTGGCCGAGGGCGACACCGTGATGAAATACGGCGAGGATATCGGCAAGATGACCGGCTCCGCCGAAAAAGGCGGTCACGTCCATACGCAAAACTGCAAAACGAAAAGGTGGTAAGATGAAAGCCAAGATGTGGGCTAGAAGTAGGAATACTGGTTATGACTGGACACTCATAGATCAAAACCTCACACCTGATTCTGTCACGTTTTCAGATCGTGGCGAAGTCCAAGTTAAGATCAAGATCGACAATCTTAGCACAAGTGGAAATTTTGACGGCGTAATGAGTCTCAGTATTCACGAACTCTATTACATCTTGGGTGCTGCCGAGCAGCACAGAGCAAAGCGCCAAAAAGAAAAGTTTGAGCGGGTGAACAAAAGGCTTGAGAAGCTTGAGCCTGACAACCCGCTGCGTGAAATATTTGGGGAGTTTATGAACGATGCCTCTTGATACATCCAATGTCACCGTTAACGCATGGCGCCGCGAAAATGGCCGCGTCGGCGTCCGCAATCACGTCCTGATCCTGCCCGTCGATGATATCTCGAACGCGGCCTGCGAGGCCGTGGCGAATAATATCAAGGGTACGATGGCGATCCCCCATGCCTATGGCCGCCTGCAATTCGGGGCTGACCTCGATCTGCATTTCCGCACCATCATCGGCACGGGCGCGAACCCCAATGTTGCCGCCGTCGTGGTCATCGGGATCGAGCCGGGCTGGACCAAGATCATCGCCGACGGCATCCGCAAGACCGGCAAGCCCGTCGCAGAATTCTCCATCGAGCAGAACGGCGATATCAACACCATTGCCGCCGCCAGCCGTCAGGCCAAGGATTTCGTCCATTGGGCGACCGAGTTGCAAAAGGAGCCGTGCCCGATCTCGGACCTCTGGGTCAGCACGAAATGCGGCGAGTCTGACACGACGACCGGCCTGTCCTCCTGCCCGACCGTCGGGAATATGTATGACAAGCTGATCCCGGAAGGTCTGTACGGCTGCTTCGGCGAAACCTCGGAGATTACCGGAGCGGAGCATATCTGCGAGAAGCGCGCCGCGAACCCGGAGGCCGCCGAGAAGTTCATGGCGATCTTCAAGGAATA
>CALJIU010000132.1 GCA_937974055.1 uncultured Neomegalonema sp.
TCCGGTTCGCTGGCGGTGGCAATCGCAACCGCATCCTCCGCGCTCATTGCCGTCATCTCGCCGTGACCGATACCGGCGATATTCGCCTCCCACCGTTCGACCTGCGCAAATTCCGACAGGAAGTCCGGCCCGCGATCCCAGCGCCCCCGGATGAACCAGACGGCGTGGTAAAGCTGCGCGTCCAGGGCGGCGGGGGCGTCGCCCGTGATGAACCGCCGCCCATCGCCCAGCATTTCATTCAACCAATGCAGCGGCGCGCGCATCTGCGCGGCCAGATGCGGCAGCGCGGCATTCGCGTCCTTCAACCCCTTCGCCCAGTCCGGTCCCAGATACAGCCGCCCACGATCCTCGGCGAAGTCCTGCGGCAGCCTCTCCCCCGCCGAGCCGAGCACGATCTTCACGCTCAGATCGAACAGCGCCCCATCCGTCCAGCGGCTCAGGCACCACAACAACCCCGCATCCGCCGTCGGAAAGAAGGACGGCGACGGATAGCGCCGTTCCAACTCGTGCAGGATGCAGTGCGTGTCGCAATAGATATCCGCGCCGATCTGCATCACCGGCGTGCGGCGATAGCCCCCGGTCAGCATCGTCAGCATGGGTTTGGGCGGAATGCGGGGGATTTCGACCGACCGCCATGCCAGCCCCTTGATCCCCAGCGCCACCCGCGCCTTCTCCGCCACGGGCGATTGGGGGTAGTTATGCAAGATGATATCGGCATTCGGATCAGACACGGCGCGCTCCGGGTACGGTTACGAATTTCAGGTCGCGCGCAGCTTCCTCCGATGCGCTGTAACATGCAACGCTGCTATGCGGGTTATGTCGCGCCGATACCCATCAATCCTCCAGACCCAGCTTTCGTTTCCGGTCGGTCGACCATTTCATGATGGTCAAGTCGAAGGTCAGCGCCATCAGCGATACGCAGATACCCAGCACGAAGTTCTTGCCCAGATCGGTGCCCGCCAGCGTACGTTGCAGTTCTTGCCCCAGATCCTGCGTGCCGATGAAGGCGGCGATGATGACCATGAAGAATGCGAACATGATCGCCTGATTGAACCCCACCGCCATCGTCGGCAGGGCCAGCGGAAGCTGCACATTGACCAGCTTCTGCCAACTCGTCGAGCCGGACATATCGGCAGCTTCGGTCATTTCCGGCGGTACCGAGCGCAGCCCTTCTATGGTGTAGCGGGTCAGCGGGACCATCGCAAAGATCAGGATCGAGAAGATCACGGCGATATCCGTAATCCCGAACAGCATGATCGCCGGGATCAGATAGACGAAGCTTGGGAAGGTCTGCGCGGTATCGCAGACCAGCAGCATCCGCCGCGACCATTTCTCGCTGCGCGAGGCGAGGATGCCGACGGGCAAGCCGATCAGCATGGCGAGGATCACCGCCGAGATGACCGAGTAGAGCGTGATGATCGACCGGTCCCACCACCCCGACAACGCCACGAGCGAGAAGAATATCGCGGCATAAAATGCCTGCCGCTTGCCCGCCATGGCCAGCGCGAAGGCGATGACGAACAGGATGAAGGCGGGCGTCGGGATCGACAGCATGAAATTGCGGAAGGGGATCAGGATTTGCACGTTGACGAAGGCGCGCATGAACCCCGTCGTCGCCTTCACCGCGTCGATGGACAAGAACGACTTGATCGCGACGTCGATTTCCTTGCCAACGCTCAGGCTTTGCTTGCGGCCAATCGATTGCGCCACGTCAATGAACTGCGCCACGATGCAGAAGAACACGAACACACCAAGTGCGGTCAGCAGGGTGATATGCCGCTTCCACCACGGCGTCCCGCGCTCGAAATGCACGGGTTGCTTGACAACCCACGCCTTCGACATGCGGTCGAGCATAACCGCCAGTAGCACGATGGTCACGCCGATCTCGAAACTGCGCCCCAGCTTGAAACTGCCCATCATGGCCAGCAGCTTTGCGCCCAATCCCGGCATTCCGATAAAGGCGGTCAGGACGACCATGGCGAGGCACAGCATGATGACTTGGTTCACGCCGACGAGAATCTCGGTCCGAGCGGCGGGCAGGTAGACGTTGCGCAGCAGTTGGAACTTCGTACAGCCGCTCATCTTCCCGGCCTCCACCACCTCCGGCGAGACTTTCTGCAAGCCCAGCGTCGTCATCAGGATCATGGGCGGAATCGCATAGATCGTGGTCGCCACCGCCCCGGCGGTCGGCCCGACCTTGAAGAAGATCACCGCTGGCAGCAGGTAGGTGAAGAAGGGCAGCGTTTGCAGAACCGACAGAATCGGCTTGATCGCGGCATTGAAGGCCCGCGATTTCCACGCAAGGATGCCCAGCCCGATGCCGATCACGAAGGCGAAGGGCGCGGCGACGACCAGCACGGACATCGTCTCCATCGCGATCTTCCACTGGCCGACGAGGGCGGTCCACGTGAAGGTCACCGCCGCCAGCAGCGCCATGCGCCACCCGCCGAGGTAATACCCGACCACGGTCGCGACCCCGGCAATCGCCGTCCACGGAATCGGCCCGATATTGGGCCAGCGCCGCTTGCCGTAGAGCAGGTTGCCGGTGGCATTCAGCAACCATTCCAGACCGTCCGTCAGCCACCGGGTCACGGCCAGCAACCCCAGATCGTCCTTCACGAAGTTGAACAGCGCATCCAGCATCGGCGCGAAGGGCGGAATCATGCTTTCGGGCAAACGATGCAGCGCGGTGGGCAATAGGCCGAGATACTGGATTATCGTCAGGAAAACCCCGATCCCGAACAGGATGAGGGCGAGGCGGCGGGCCGATAGCCCTTGTCCGGCGGCACCGATACCGGCGGCGGGCACCATTGCCGTATCTGTCATCAATCCGCCCCCACGAGGATGTCGAGCGCGTCACTGCGCGACATCGCCCCGATCACGGCCCCATCGCGGGTCACGGGGATTGCGGTGCGGGAATCCCCCACCAGCACCCTTGCCATATCGCGTATCGACGCGCCCGCATCGACCGGCTCGCCCTCGCCGGTCAGACCGTCACGGATCAGGCCACTGGCCCGCACCACGCGGGCCTTGTCGATATCTTCGGTGAATTTCCGTACGTATTCGGTGGCCGGATTCAGCACGATGCGGTCCGGCGTGTCGCATTGCTCGACCGCGCCATCCTTCATAATGGCGATCCGGTCGGCGAGGCGCAGCGCCTCGTCGAAATCATGGGTGATGAAAACGATGGTCTTGCCCAGCATCCCCTGAAGGCGCAGGAACTCGTCCTGCATCTCGCGCCGGATGAGGGGGTCGAGGGCCGAGAACGGCTCGTCCAGAAACCAGATATCCGGCTCGATGGCCAGACTGCGGGCGATACCGACGCGCTGTTGCTGTCCGCCCGATAATTCACGTGGAAAATAATCCTCGCGCCCTTCCAGCCCGACGAGGCGCACCACCTCCAGCGCCCGCTCGCGGCGGGTGTGGCGGTCTTGTCCGCGCATCTCCAGCGGAAACGCCACGTTTTCCAGCACGGTGCGGTGGGGCAGCAGGCCAAAACTCTGGAATACCATGCCCATCTTCTTGCGGCGCAGGTCGATCAGATCGCGCTCGCGCAGTTTCGCAATGTCCTGCCCATCCACTTCGATGGTGCCGCCGGTGATATCGTGCAGGCGAGAGAAACAGCGCACGAGGGTCGATTTGCCCGACCCCGACAGGCCCATGATGACCAGCATCTCGCCGCGCGTCACCTCGATGGATACATCCTTGACCCCGGCGATGTAGCCATCCGCCTGAATGGCGTCATAGCCATGCCCCGCTGGCATCTTCCGCAAATATCCTTTCGGATCACGCCCAAAGAGTTTCCAGACGTTGCGGGCCGCGATGACGGGGGCTTCGGAGGTCATGGTTCATCCTGTATGGTGGAGAAAAGCCCCGCCCGGAGCGGGCAGGGCTGATCGTATGTATGGTGCCGATGACAGGCGATCAGCCGTCGATCATATCCATCAGCTCGCCGAGGCGCTTCTGAATCGCTTCCAGCTCCCCACGGATATCCGCTTCGGACATGCCACCACCGGACATTGCCTTTTGCTCTACCTCACCGGCCAGCATGGCGGTGACGTAATCCTGATTCGCGGCCAGCCATTCTTCGGCGGCTTCTTCAGGCTCCAGCTCGTCCACATCGACCAGACGCGCCATTTCGGCGATCTGTGCGTTGGTGAAGTTCACCTTGGTCAGCGTTTCATACGCGCCGGGCCACTTGTCCTTCATCCCGTCCCAAGCCGCTTTTTTCAGATAGCCGTCCGGCGGGTTGCCGCAATCATACAGCTCGTCTGGGTTCGGGCCGATTTTGGGGTCTTTATCGCAGCCGTCTTCCCATGCGGGGAACTCGACGAATTCACCTTCCCACACCGCTTCGGCAAAGTTGGGCGTCCAGTTGAAGACGACGACGGGGCGCTTGTCTTCCTCGGCGGCACCGATTTCGGCCCAAAGGGCGGCGGCGGAGCCTGCATTCACGACGACGAAATCCATGTCGAGGGCGGCGACGCGCTCTTGACCGTGCTTCAGCCAGTCGACCGGACCATCCAGATAGCGGCCTTTGTCACCCGTTTCGGGGGTGGCGAAGATCTTGGCGCAGTCATTCAGCGCTTTCCAATCTGGCAGGCCGGGGCAGGCTTCCTTGGTCCACATCGGATACCACCAGTCCTCGCGCGTCACGGCATTGTGGTCGCCCGCATCGTGAAGGCCACCCTTTTCCAGCGCCGTGCGGAACGATGCGCCGAACGCACCTTCCCAGACTTCCAGCTCCATCGTCACATCGCCCAGCCGCACCGACTCGTAGACGGCCTGACTGTCCGTCGTGACGTATTCGACATTGTTGCCCTGCTCTTCGAGGATCTGGCCGACCACATTCGACATCACGATCTGCGACGACCAGTTGTGGATCGGAATGACGATCGGGTCGCTGCTGTCTTCGGCCATGGCGGCGTATGGCAGGGATGCCATGATGCCTGCGGCGAGAACGGTGGTGAGGTGCTTCATCGTGTTTACTCCCGTTTCTGGCGCCGTTCCGGGTCGTTGCCCGTTGGGCGACTCTTGATGTT
>CALJIU010000133.1 GCA_937974055.1 uncultured Neomegalonema sp.
GTTGCAGGTGGCTTCTATACTGAGGGGGGCACACCAACCCGGATCAATAGCGTCATTCGGATATCGGACGCGGATAGCGCAACGCTTGCCTCGATGACCGTCAGCGTCGGCGGCCCGCGCGCCGGCGACACCCTTGCGGCCACGGCCTCCGGCGCGATTACGGCGGGGGATATCGTCTATGATGCCGATACCTTCACCCTCACGATCACCGGAGTCGCACCGGTCGCGGATTATCAGGCTGTGCTGCGCTCGGTCACGTTCTCCAGCACGTCCGACGATCCCAACCTTGGCGGGACCGACAATACCCGGCAGTTCAACATCTCGGTCAGTGACGGCACGGACACGACAACCGTTCCGATTAACCAAAGACCGCAGATCTTTATCAACGCCGTAAACGACGATCCGACGGCGACGAACGTGCCCACGAGTGTGACGGTCACGGAGAACGTGGCCAGCGCCATCGACCTGTCGGCCATCGATTTTGGCGACCCGGATTCCCGCAATAACGATATCACGCTGACCATCGCCGCCAGCGAGGGCACGCTGGCGGCCAGCGATGCGGGGGGCGTGGTCATCGGGGGAGCGGGCACCGGCAGCATCACGCTGACGGGCCGGGCGACCGAGATCGACACGTATCTGAACGATGACACCGCGATCAACTACATCTCTGCCACGGATGATAGGGGCGCGGCCAGTGCGACCCTGACCCTGACGGCGAATGACGGCGGTAGGAGCGGGACGGGCGGCGGCACCGATGTGGCGCTTGGGACGGTGACTGTCGATGTGACAGAGGGGGCGAGCCTGGTCGTGACGACCGCCGTCGATGTGGTCGATGCCTTCGATGGCGAAACCTCGCTGCGCGAGGCGGTTACCTTTGCCAACTCCAATGCCGATGGCAGCACGATCAGTTTCGATGCCAGCGTGTTCACGGGCGGGGCGGCGAGTGTGCTGCGGTTGACTCAAGGCGAGATCGAGATCACGCAGGCGACGACAATCGACGGGTCGACCGGCACCGATATCGTCATTACGGGCGATGCGAATGACAATGATGTCGTGGTCGTGGGCACCGATATCACCGATGTTGCCGCCAGTAGTGCGGCGTTGCTGAGTGATAATTCCCGGCTGTTTAACCTGTCCAATGGGGATGCCGATACCAGCTTTGATGGCCTGACCCTGACGGGGGGGCATGTCGACGGCGCGGGTGGGGCGATCTTTGGCTATAGCGGCTCGAATAGTCCCTCGACGTTCTATTCGGCGGATGTCACCCTGACGAATACGACCGTGAGCGGCAATAGCACGACGGGGGTTGGCAGTTTGGGCGGGGGTATACGGGCCTATAATATCACGGCAACGTATAGTACGGTCACCGGGAACAGCACGACTGATGCGATTTCAGGTGGTGGCGGTCTGTTCGCTGACCGCACGCTGACCCTGACGAATACCACCGTGAGCGGCAATAGCACGGCGGGCGCAGGCTCCTATGGTGGTGGTGTTGGGGGAGGTACCGTGGTGCTGAATAGCAGCACGATCAGCGGTAACAGCACCACAGGCGCCAACGCAACCGGCGGGGGCATCGTCGCCAACACAGCCATACTGACAAATACGACAGTTAGCGGAAACAGTACAACGGGAGATGAAGCCAGAGGTGGTGGTATTTTCGCGGGGTCGGCTATCCTGACCAACAGCACGGTCAGTGGCAATAGCACCGCAGGATACGCGGCAGATGGTGGTGGTGTTGCGGCGACGAACACAACCCTGACAAACAGTATCGTCAGCGGAAACCTGTCTGCACAAACGGCGAATGATGAGCTGTTCGGAAGGACAAATTCGCCCATGACGACCCTTTACGGTGGCAATATCGTTGGGGGCGATGTCTCCAATAATGGGATCGTTACTGGCACGACCACTACAGCGGCGCTGTTCGCCAGCACCCAAACCCTGACCGTTGGGGGGCAAACTGTAGTGGCCGGTGTGCTGGCCGATAATGGCGGGTCGGTGCAAACGATTGCGCTGAACGCGGATGCGACCAACCCGGCGCTGGACGTGGGGAATAGCAGTGACGCCACGGATGCCATCGGCAATGCCCGCGCGTTCGATCTGAACGGTGTGGATAATGGCGGTCCCGTCGATGCGGGGGCGCTGGAACTATCACCCGTGGCGGAGGTGGGAACGTCGGGTGACGATACGCTGACCGGCACGTCGGTCACTGGCGATAATCTGACCGGCGCCGCGGGCAACGATACGCTGGTTGGTAATGGCGGCGGCGATACCCTCGATGGTGGCACGGGCAACGATACCGCCAGCTATATCGGCGCTCCGGCAGGTGTGCAGGCCGATCTGGGGCGTCAGTCCTCGAACGATTTCGGCGCGACGGGTGATACCTACATCTCCATTGAGAACCTGACCGGCTCCGCCTTTCTCGACGATTTGCGCGGTGATGAATTCGACAACGTGCTGTCGGGGCAGGGCGGTCGTGACTACCTGACGGGTCGGGATGGTGACGATACGCTGCTGGGCGGCGATGGGGATGACGTGCTTGATGGTGGTGCGGGGGCCGATGTGCTGAACGGGGGTGCGGGCAAGGACCGGGCCGATTACGACGGGGCGGCGGGTACGGCGGGGGTCAAGGCGGACCTGCGCTCGGCGGTCGTGAATACCGGCAATGCCGCCGGGGACATCTATATCGATATCGAAGACCTGCGCGGCAGTGACCATGACGACGATCTGCGCGGTGATAGCGGCGATAACTGGCTCGAAGGGCAGGGCGGTGACGATATTCTGACCGGACGGGAAGGGAACGACCGCTTCTTTGGTGGCGAGGGCCGGGACATCCTGATCGGAGGTGACGGGGCGGATGTGCTGACGGGGAATGCGGGCAATGATTTCTTTGTCTACAACCAAGTGTCAGAGGGCGGGGATACGATCATCGATTTCCAGATCGGGCGCGATACGATCCGGTTCGAGGATGCGGGGTTTACGTCACTGACGCGCGGTGCGGTGTCGGCGGATAACTTTACCGATGCGGGAACGGCGCAAGATGCGGACGATTTCCTCGTTTATGATACGGTCACGGGCGAATTGTACTACGATGTGGATGGCGATGGCACAGAGGCGGCGATCCTCGTCGCGACCATGGCCAACCTCGCGGCCCTGAATGCGGATGACTTCCTTGTGCTTTGAGTGCGGGGAGGGTTAAATATCGTTGCGCAAACTAGCGTCAAAGGTGAGTGGTCCTAGAGGTATTTATCACTTAAATTGGGATATCGCTAAGATACAGAAGTTTTCTATTTTAAAAGTGGAGGTAATAGGTAAAGCTTCTTCTTTAACGAGTTTGTAAACACATCGTTAACTATTAACGCCTTAGTATCCACGTTAAGGAGGCCAAGGCCCGTGTCAAGAATCGTTATTCTCGAGGAAGATATATCGATCAGTGAAGCGCTCGTAAATACGCTCGTTTCGATGGGGCATACTGTCGATTGTGTGGATAGCATCCCTGGGTGCTTAACAATTCTTAATGATACGGAATGTGATCTCTTGATCACCGATTTTTTCGCGACGTCCCGTGGGAAGGTGATGCCGATTAGCGGGGCGTCGGTGATCATTGCCGTGCGTTTCTGCAATTCGGTCGAAAACGGGCTTAACTGCGACCCTGCATTGCCGATCATCGCGATCAGCGAGCGGGCATCTGCCAATGCCGTTGCCGATCCCCTCGAACTTTGCAAAACGCTGGGCGCGACCGGGACGATACAGAAGCCGGTGAATGTGAGTGAGCTGAGGCGGGTGGTCGATAAGGCGCTCTGCGCCTAGCGCTTTAGAAAACTTCGTTCGCCTCGAATTGTCCGCTTTGGTGCGTTTTTCGACACACCAAGCCGTTCAGGCTTGGTCGGAAAACTCTTCAGAGCGGTTTGCGTTTCGCTGGGATGGGCATTTACATCGATACGTATGCAAATGCCGAGATCCTGCGGTTCGCGTTGAACCGAATGATCTAAATCACCGCTCGGATGAAGCGGTTTTCAAGGCATTCGATCATCACTTCGATGCGCCTACGCTCACGATTCGAGGTGGCTTGGTCGGCGAGGCTTCTGAGCATCTGCCGTGCATGTAGGAACTGTGATTCACAGGTTTCGCGGACCATACGGCATTGCTCGAAGGTTTCGTGAACTGAGGTCGAGTCTTCGAGATGCTGCGCGTGCATGTAACGCTCCGTGACTTGTTCGTTTCTGGCTACCAACGTATGGATAACGTAGCCAGACTTAGTAAAATTATGTCTAACGCATCGCCCGTTCCTGTCGGGTTGCGTTTGCTCTTAAAGCGTTAAACATAGTAATTGAATTAATAAATCTTTACCAGATTTCATCCGTACGCTATGCCAGCAAAACGCCAAAAGCATGATCGTGTAGGGGGGCGCCCGATCATGGATATTCTTGTCCTTTAGGCGTTGCGGAGAAGTTCGAATGGACATCGATACCCCCAGTGTGAGTCAACAACCGAGAAACCCCCAATTTGCAGTTGGAATCGGGGCATCCGCCGGGGGGCTAGAGGCGCTGGAGCTGTTGTTTGACGGCACGCCGGTCATCGATAATTGCGCCTTCTTCGTGGTGACTCACTTATCCCCGGACTTCAAAAGTCTGCTGGATGAGTTGCTGCAACGACACACGACGATGACCGTGGAAATCGCGGAGCATGGCAAGCAAATCCGCCCCGCCTGCGTCTACATCATCCCGCCCAAGGTCGAGATGGTTATCGCGTCGGGCCGAATCTTTTTGAAAGATCGCGACCGGGCTATCGCGCAACCCCTGCCGATTGATGTGTTTTTCAACTCGCTCGCGCGGGAATACGGGGCATCGGCGATTGCCGTGATCCTTTCGGGAACGGGGAGTGATGGCTCTGACGCCATCAAAAAGGTGCATGAATACGGTGGGTTGACCATCGTTCAAGACCCCAAGGATGCGAAATTTGACGGTATGCCAAAAGCGGCCTTGGCAACCGAAGCCGTATCGCTGAAGGCGGCTGCATCCGAAATCGGCAAGATCATCGCCGGACGGACCAGTGACGGTGCTGGCCAGCCGGAAACACCCCCCGAACCGGGGCCGCTTGATCGTCGTAGCGAAGAGATTCAGGAAATCCTCGAAATCACGCATGGCACCACCCATGTCGATTTCTCGCTGTATAAGGTCAATACGATCTACAGGCGCATCCTGCGGCGGATGACGGCCCTTAAACGTGAGACACTCAGCGAATATATCGAGGATCTGAGGTCCGATCCAGATGAGCAAAAAATTCTGTCCAATGATCTGTTGATCAATGTGACCGAATTTTTCCGTGATCCGGATGCGTTCAAGCTGTTGCGGGAAAAGGTGATCGCGCCGCTTGTGGCGGATGTGCAAGACCGGCGGGCAATTCGCGTTTGGGTGCCGGGCTGCGCCAGCGGCGAGGAAGCCTATACGATTGCTTGCTTGCTGCATTTAGAGGCCCGCAGTCAGGGCGTTTCGATTGAACCGCAGATATTTGCCACTGATCTGAGCGGGCGTTCCATCGATCATGCGGCGCGCGGTGTGTATCCGAAGGCTGACTTGGCGGCGGTCGATCCGGAAATCGTCGATCGGTGTTTTGAGATTTATGAGGGTGACCAACTGCGGATTGTGCCCAATATCCGCCGTTGGATCGTCTTCTCGCGGCATAACTTCCTTGATGATCCGCCCTTCACACGCATGGATTTGATCTCTTGCCGTAACGCCCTGATCTATCTTGAGGTAGAAGCGCAGCAGCGTGCCTTGTCGCTGTTCAATTTCGGCCTTCGGCTGAATGGCAACATGTTCTTGGGACCGAGCGAAAGCATCGGGTCGCAGCAGGACGATTTTGAAACCATTGATCGGCGCTGGCGGATTTTCCGAAAAATCGGAAGTACGGCGGCGTCGCTGCATTCTCTTGGGCGGCCCCGTCAGGTTACGCAGCGTCAGTTTGCCAGTGGGAACACTGACCTTGCCGCACATCCACGACGCGCCCTGACGCGCTTGCCGCCAGCCTATGCGACCTTGCTGGAACATGCGGTGTCAGAGGGGATTCTCATAAACCGAGAGCGTGATGTGATTCATGTCTTCGGTGCTACGGGAGAATTTTTGCGGCCCGCCGCCGGAGCGATGAGTAACGATATCTTGGGTATGGTCCCCCAACATATTCGTATCGCCCTATCAACAGCGTTGGAAAAAGCCGCCAGCGATAACAGAATTGTCGAATTCCCCAGTATCGCTGGTCCCACTCAAAAGGCGATGGCGATTAAGGTTGTGCCGCTGAGTGGCCAAAACTCTGCCGAGCCGCGCAACTTTCTCGTCACATTGGCTGATGCCGAGGCCCCGACCGCACCAGGCCTATCGCTTGCCATGTCGCCGCCTATCGTCATCGAAGGCGATTCCTTTGCGGCGGAACGGGTCGAGGCGTTGCAGCATGATCTGGATTCGACGCGCGAGAACCTGCAATCGACCATCGAGGAAGTGGAGACTTCTAACGAAGAGCTTCAATCCACAAACGAAGAATTGATGGCCGCAAACGAAGAGTTGCAATCTACGAACGAAGAACTGCAATCGGTCAACGAAGAACTATATACCGTTAACTCGGAATATCAGCAAAAGAACGATGAGTTGGTCGATCTGACCAATCAGGTGGAAAACCTGATGTCGGCGACAAATATCGGCGTTGTGTTCGTTGATGATCGTTTGCAGCTAAAGAGATTTACGTCTGCGGCAACACAGGTCGTGAATTTTATCGCGCAGGATATTGGGCGTAGCCTGAGGGATATTACGCATTCATTTGTCGATACCGACCTGCCCACAATGGTTCTGAAAAGCCTGCATAACCGCAAGCCGTTCTCAGCAGAGCGGATGACGAATGACGGGCGTTGGTGGGAAATCAGGATCAATCCGATGCGCCCTGCGAAGGGGCGAACCGATGGCGCTGTCATCACGTTCTATGACGTCTCATCGGTGAAAAAGACCGAGAGCAAGCTGACGGAACGCTCGAACGCCATGCGTATTGTGGGCGAATTGCTGGGTGCGTATGCATTCACCCATGACACCGATTTCCGCTTCACATCACTTCAAGAAAGCTGGACCACCGCCGTCTCGCAAGATGCCCAAGAAGCCTTGGGCCTAGGCTGGCTCGATATGATCGTGGAGGCAGATCGGGCGCGAATGGGCGAAGAGATCGAGGCTGCGATACGGGATAAGCCCGATTCGGCTGAGTTTCTCTTCCGGGTGCCGGTTAAAGGTTCCACGACCTCAACCCGCCACTTCCAGATGATTAGCCAAAGAGACGACGACGACGATGGCAAGCATTCCGGTTGGTCGAGCGTCATCATTGATATCGAAAATACGATGCAATCCGGGCAAGTGGTGCGGGCTAGCGAGCAGTTCTTGGAGGCGGTCCTTCATGCCAATCACGCGGCGCTGCTGTATGTGAATCGCGACTTGGTCATTCGATATGTAAACCGACCGTGGCAGGAAACGAAAGGCATCGAAAGTCGCGAGGCGGTTGGGAAACCGCTGAAAGATGTTCTTGATGCCGAGGCGTATAATCGTCACATCGACCATATCGAGCGCGCGATTGCCGGGAGCCGGTCTGAACAGCGCGTGCATTGGACGGATCATTCTGGCAAAGCGACGCTTGCCTCGTTTACCTATGAACCCCACCAAGCGGGGGATGGCGAGGTGCAGGGCGTGGTCGTGCAAGTGCGCGATCTTTCCTCGCTAATGAGCGAGTTGAAGCTGGTCACCAGTGCGGAAACGATTGTTGGGCGGGGTCTTGTAAACTCCTCG
>CALJIU010000134.1 GCA_937974055.1 uncultured Neomegalonema sp.
GTATAGCCGAACAGGTGCAGGAAGTCGGTCGAGCCTGCCGCCGCCTCGTTGGGGTCTTTCATGCCGTTCTGCATGAACCACATCACGGCTTCTTGCAGCTCCTTCGACGCCTCTTTCACCGGATCGATGAATTCGGCCATCGTCTCGTCTTCGCCGTTTTCCTTGCAGAAATCCTTGACCATCCCGAAGAACGTCTGCATCCCCGCGCCACCCTTCTGGGGCAGCTTGCGCCCGATTAGGTCGAGCGCCTGAATACCGTTCGCGCCTTCGTAGATCATGGCGATACGGGCATCGCGCACGTACTGGCTTTGCGACCAATCCTCGGTATAGCCGTGGCCGCCGAAGACCTGCTGCATGTTCACCGCCGTCTCAAAGCCCTTATCGGTCAGAAAGCCCTTCACGACCGGGGTCAGCAGCGCGATCAGCAGACCGGCCTCTTCGCGGGTCTTCTCGTCGGAATGATGCCCTTCCTCGTCGATCAGCGTGGACGCCCAGTAGTAGAACGCCCGCCCGCCCTCGACGAAGCTTTTCGCGTCCATCAGCATCCGGCGCACATCGGGGTGAACGATCAGCGGATCGGCCTTTTGATCCGGGAACTTCGCCCCGTCCAGCGCCCGGCCCTGTAGGCGGTCGGTCGCGTATTCGACGGCATTCTGGTAGGCGATGGAAGCCTGCGACAGCCCCTGCATCCCGACCAACAACCGCGCCTCGTTCATCATCAGGAACATGGCGCGCAGGCCCTTGTGTTCCTCGCCGATGAGCCAGCCGGTCGCCTCGTCATAGTTCATCACGCAGGTCGAGTTGCCGTGGATGCCCATCTTCTCTTCGAGCTTGCCGCAAGACAGCGTGTTGCGATTGCCAAGCGAGCCATCTTCATTCGGCAGGAATTTCGGCACCACAAACAGCGAGATACCTTTCACCCCCTCCGGCCCGCCCGGAATTTTCGCGAGGACCAGGTGAACGATATTCTCGCTCATGTCGTGCTCGCCGGAGGAGATGAAGATCTTCTGGCCCGATACCTTGAACGACCCGTCGCCATTCGGTTCGGCCTTGCTGCGCAGCAGGCCAAGGTCAGTGCCGCAATGCGGTTCGGTCAGGTTCATCGTGCCGGTCCATTCACCCGACACCATCTTTGGCAGATACAGGTCTTTCTGCTCCTCAGAGCCGAACCCCTCGATTGCCTTGATCGCGCCATGCGTCAGACCTTGATACATCGAGAAGGCCATAGCGGCGGAGGATGCAAACTCACCCACGACGGCGTTGATCAGATAAGGCATTCCCTGCCCGCCATACTGCTCTGGCAGGTCGATTCCGGGCCAGCCGCCTTCACATTGCGCCTGATACGCTTCTTTATAGCCGTCGGGCGTGCGGACGACGCCGTTTTCCAGCGTGCAACCCTGCTTGTCGCCAACCTCGTTGATCGGCAGTAGCACTTCGGAGGCGATCTTGCCTGCCTCCTCGAAGATTGCGGTGGTCATGTCGTCGGTCAGGTCTTCGTAACCCGCGACCTCGGTCGCATCCTGAATGCGCAGAACCTCGTGGAGCACGAACTGGGCGTCTCGCACGGGTGCCTGATAGATTGCCATTTGGGTTTCTCCCGGAAAGTCGTGTGCTTGAGTGTCGAAGGGCAGGCCATGCCGCCCGCTGGGCTATGATGTCTTCTTTTCGTCTAACAAACCGCTGACGATATCCATCTGCGTCTGCAATTCTTCGATGGCCACGGTCAGCTCGTCGCGCTGCATCCGCATCATCTCCAGCCGCCTGCCCGCCACTTCCAAAGTGCGGGTCAACTGGGACACTTGGGAATTATCCGTGTCATAGAGATCGAGTAATTCGCCAATCTCGGCCAAACTGAATCCGAATCGCTTGCCCCGCAAAATCAGGGCGAGCCGTGCGCGGTCGCGTTGATCGAACCGACGCCGGGTGCTTTCGCGTCCGGGATGAAGCAGACCCTTCGACTCATAGAAGCGAAGGGCGCGCGGTGTGACGCCAAACTCCTTGCAGAGCTGCGTGACCGTAAAGGTGCTATCCATATCGGTCTGTACAATAATTGATCCATCCATGCACGCCCTAGTACCTGACGTTAACGTCAACGTCAATAAAAAAGCAGGACGAAGCCCCGACCCGCCTGCATCGCGCCGTGGTCAATCAATTTTAAAGAGGTATGGCGTAGGAATTGGGCCGTGGCAGCCAATCGTGCGGCGCCTTCCCTGAGTTATTGCGGAAATCCGGTCATGATCCAAGGCGAGCCTCTCGAAGAGACCCAGCAGAACAGCGCCCCAAGCGTCGATTCGGTCCATACCGATTCGTCCAGCGCCGACCTAACCGGCGCCAATGCATTCAATGTGGGGGCGGTTATGCAGGTTCCCGACCGTGCGGATGATCGACTGCGCAACGGCGACGCGCTCTCCGTCGCGATGGGCTTGTCGGCCCAAGACGATCAAAACGATTCGCTGGACACCGATGTGAAGGAATTCGTCGAAACCCTTGCCAATGTAGAGCGCGAACGCGACGACGACTGGATCGCGGCGGCGAAGACCGACCCGGTTTCCGATTTCGACCCCTTTACAAGCGACCAGAACGATGACGGCCCCGAACACAGCACGCTCGCCCAGGCCATGGCCGAACTCGAAGAAGTGGATCGGGAGCGGGCCAAGGCACAGGCCAAGCCGGCGGACAAGATCGAAACGCGCGATACCATCGCTGCCCCCGATGCCGATGCTGCAGACCAACCCAAGGACATCCCGCCGAAGAGCGAAAGCGCATCCGCCGACAAACCGGCCACGGCCAAGGACGACGCGCCCAAAGCCACCGAGGACGCACCCGCCCCCGCGCCCAGTGTCGATCCTGCGCCGGTCGAACGCGATGCAACACCGAAATCCGAGGCGACGGAAGAACCCGTCAAAGCCGAGGATGCCGCCTCGACCGAGTCCAACATGCTCGGCCTTCAGGCAATCAGTATTCTAAACGAAAAAATCTCGTCCACTGAAGGACGCTACGACGATGCCTTGGACAAGATCGGCCACGCGCTTGGCATGATCGCCGAGCGGATCGATGGTCTGGAGGGACGAATGACAAGCGACACGATCACCAAGGTCGCCCTGGCCGCCGCACCAGCGGAGCCAGAGGAACTGTTCTCCGCGCCCAGCGTCTCGGACGACGCCGTGGCGCCATATATCGCTCAGGCGGAAAGAGAACTCGAAGCCAGAAAGGGATCGAGCTCGATGGATATATTCGACCGGATCGCAAAGGCCGCCGAAACCGAATACAACGGACAGACGGGATCGATCGAAACCCGCATCCTCGATAATCCCAGCGCTGGACGCCGGGTCGGCACCAAACGCTGGCAGCCGTCCAAGACGGTCAAGCGCCGTATGGAGCAGCTCGAAAAAGCCAAAAAGGGCGAACTGACCGGCGATCCATCGATCGATATCATGCCCGAAGATCCGCGCTCGCTGCGTGCCGACTTGGAGGAGATCACCTCCGGCGTCAACGCACCGAAGACGGCGACGACTGCGGCCAAGCCCATGCTCGACCTCGGCGATGAGATCGATATGGACAGCGATGCAGGTCTGAGCGTCGTCCCCGGCGCACGTGGTCGCCGCCGCAACCGCGCCCGCAAGTCGCGACTGGATGAAGATTTCGAGAACGTCTTCGAGGAGACGGGAGACAAGCCCTCGATCCAGAGCCTTCGCCGCAAGATGCGCGACCTGCCGGTCGAGGCACCCGAAGAAGAGGAAACCAAGGGCGGAATGCTCAGTGGCATCCTAGGCAAGAAATCCGCGAAGAAGGTCGCATCCGAACCCGCCGCAGCGGTCGAGGATGGAGAGGACGACATGATGGCCGCCTTCGGCGCCCCCGAAGAATCGGTCGCGAGCACACCCAAGAAGGCCAAGAAAGCCAAAGCGGCCCCCATGGTCGAATTGGACGATGACGAAGAGGGCTGGGAGGATGAAGAGGCCTCGAAAGGCATCAACTTCGCTGGCGGTCCCCTGCTCTACGTCCTGATCGCGGGCGCAGCGGCGGCGGCATTCTTCCTGTGGCAAATGTTCATGGGCTAAGGCGACTTGCTCGCACCCCATACGAACAGGCCCGACGGTTCCCGCCGCCGGGTCTTTTCATATCCGCCCACCCCCCATCGACTCGGCTACGTCTCGACAAGTTGCCCCCTGCCCGCTATGCGCGATGCATCGAGGGGAGAGATCGGCCATGTCAAAGACTGACCTGCATAAGCGCATGACCGAGGGGCGCGCGGATGGCGACGGGACCGGCGACCTAATGACCGGCATCCCCCATTCCGCCGCGATGGGAATGCGCCTCGTCTCGGCCACCGATGGCGAAGCGCTGATGCTGCTGCCCTATGACGAAAACCTCGTCGGTGACGTGGCCACGGGCATTCTCGGCGGCGGCGCGATCACTGCCTTGCTCGATACCTGCTGCGGTGCGGCGGTCTTCGCGACCAAGGCGGGCGTCATGTCCACCGCGACCCTCGACCTGCGCATCGACTACATGCGCCCCGCAACCCCCGGCGAGACGGTGCAGGCTCGCGCTACCTGCTATCGGGTGGCCCGCTCGGTCGCCTTCGTCCGGGCGCTGGCCTACCACGACGATCCCGACCGCCCCATCGCCACCGCCGCCGCCGCCTTCATCGTCGAGCGCAAGCCGGAAAAGCCGAAGCCGGAGGATCAATCATGAGCGGCACCGACCTCCTCGACCGCCTTGCGGTATCCATCCCCTATATCCGCTTTCTCGGTATCCGATTCGAGCGGCGGGGCGACGAATTGACGGCGCTGATGCCCTTCAAACCCGACCTGATCGGCAACCCCCTGCTGCCCGCCATCCACGGCGGCGCGACAGGTGCGTTTTTGGAGATCACCGGCCTGATGCAACTCGCCTCCGACACTGCGATACAGGCCGCGACGGAGGGCGAATTGCCCGACGACTACGCGCCGGTCATTCCCAAACCCATCGACATCACCTTCGATTACCTGCGTTCCGGCAAGCCGCGCGACACCTATGCGCGTGCGATGGTGCAACGCCGGGGCCGCCGCGTCGCCAATCTCCGCATCGAAGCATGGCAGGAAGAACGCGCCAAACTCATCGCCACCGCCCACGGCAATTTCCTGTTGGGTCGCTGATGCGTATTTCCGAAAGGGAGCATTCTGCCCCGGATGGGAGTTTTCCTTAGATGACCTCACGGCAATCGTTCGACGCATCGGAGAAGTGGCTCCCTCTCCCCACGAAAGTGGGGGGAGGGCTGGGGAGGGGGGTTCTGTCGCACGCGATGCTGCCGATTGCGGCGCGACCCCCCTCCCAACCCTCCCCCCGCAAGCGGGGAGAGGGCTTTTTGCCGTCACGAAGCTCGAATTCGCTTCCCGATCTGTTGTTGTGTCGATGACCCCCATCACCGGCGCTCGCATCCTCGCCATCGCCTTACCCGTGGTCCTTTCCAACGCGACGGTGCCGCTGCAAGGGGCCGTCGATACCGCCATCATCGGCAATGTCGGCACATCGGGCGCGCTGGGCGGGGTCGGCATTGGCGCGGCGATGTTTTCCATCGTCTTTATGGCGTTCAATTTCCTGCAAATGGGCTGTTCCGGCCTGACCGCGCAGGCGCTGGGCGCGAATGACAGCCGCCGCGTCCTCAACACCTTCGCCCGCACCCTCGTCATCGCCGCCACCATCGCCGCCGCCCTGATCCTGCTGCAAGCGCCTATCCTGTGGGTCATGCTCCGCTTTTTCGAGAGCGCGCCGGAGACTCAGGACGCCGCCGCCCAATACTTCCGCATCCGCATCTGGGGCGCACCGTTCGAGCTGGCCAATTTCGCCGTCCTCGGCTGGTTTGCGGGGCAGGAGATGACGCGCCGCCTGTTGCAACACCAACTCGCCACCACCCTCTCGAACATCGCCCTCAGCCTCGTATTCGGCGTGGCGTTGGGCATGGGCCTGACCGGCGTGGCGCTGGCCACCGTGCTCGCCAACGGGTTGGGCCTCGCCTATGGCCTATGGCTTGCCCGCAACCGCCGTCGGACGCTGGCCCCGGATTGGCGGCCCGATTGGCCCCGCATCCTGCAACGGGCCGAGTTGATGCGCGTCATGGCCCTGAACCGCGATATCTTCATCCGCACACTATGCCTGACCCTCAGCCTCGCATGGATCACCCGCCTTGGCGCGCAGGAGGGGGCGCTGATCCTCGCCGCGAATGTCGTGCTGTGGCAGTTCTTGTCGATCTCCAGCTATGGCCTAGACGGTTTTGCAATGGCCGCCGAAACACTGGTGGGGCAGGCAAAGGGCGCGAACGACCGCCCCGCTTTTCGCCGTGCCGCCATCCTCACGAGCCTATGGTCCGGCGGGCTGGCCATCGCCTTTTCGGTGGTGCTGTTCGTCTTTCGCGAACCCTTCATCGGCCTGGTGACCAACCTGCCCGATGTTCGCGAAGCCGCCATGCTCTACGCCCCATGGGCCGCGCTTGCCCCGGCGGCGGGGTTTGCCGCCTATCAACTCGACGGCATCTTCATCGGGGCCACCGCCAGCGCCGCCATGCGCAACGCGATGATCGTCTCGGCGACGATCTTCCTGCCGGTCAGCATTTGGCTGGCCAGCGCCTATGGCAACCACGGCATCTGGGCCGCCGTCTTCGCCATGTTCGCCCTGCGCACCCTGACGCTGGCCGCCGCCTATCCGGCTATGGAGCGTAAAGTCAGGTCAGCAGAATAAACGCCCACGCAAGGCTCGACACGATGGTCACCACCGCCCCGCCGCCAAGCGCCGCCATTGCCACGACCCGCAGGATCAGATCCGAGTGATCCGACACCCCCGCCACCGACCCGGCAGCATTGCGCGTTGCCGGATCGCGGCGCAGCACTTCGCGGTCGCGCGCCTCGCGCAGCCGGATATGCCGCATGATCCACGCCCCGGCCAAGAACAGCGCCAAGCCGAGAAGCACGAACACCGGCAGCGTCACGGGATATCGACCCCCACCGCCTGCGCGACCGAGGTGAACCCGTCCCGCTCCAGCAATCGCGCCAGATCGCGCGCGATATCCTTCACCAGCCCCGGACCCGCATAGGCCAGCGCGGTGTAGAGCTGTACCAGCGACGCCCCGGCCCGGATTTTCGCATAGGCATCCGCCCCGCTCGACACGCCGCCCACGCCCACCAAAACGACCCGCCCTTCGGTCCGCGCCGCCAGCCGCGCCAGCACCTTGGTCGAGCGGGTCAGCAGCGGCGCACCGGACAGCCCGCCCTGCGCCCCGCGCCCTGCATGGCGCAGCCCGTCGCGTGACAGCGTGGTATTCGTCGCAACAATCCCGTCGATCCCGCTTTCCAGCGCCACCTCCGCCACATCCTCGATCTGCGCATCGGTCAGGTCAGGCGATATCTTCACCAGCAGCTTCACGCGCGGGCATGTCTCGTCCCGCACCGCCATCGTCCGCGCCAGCAGGTCGGCCAGCATTGCGCGCCCCTGCAAATCGCGCAGCCCTTCGGTATTGGGCGAGGAGACGTTGACGGTCGCGAAATCGACCCACGCCCCCAGCCGCCGCAGGACGGTGCCGTAATCCTCGGCCCGGTCCGCCGCATCCTTGTTCGCACCGAGATTGACCCCGACCACGCCCCCGCGCCGCCGGTCGATCAACCGCTTGCGCACCGCCTCCATGCCGTCGTTATTGAACCCAAAGCGGTTGATCGCCGCCCGATCGCTGGCCAGCCGCACCATCCGCACGCCGTCATTTCCCGGTTGCGGGCGCGGCGTGACCGCCCCCACTTCGGTAAAGGCGAACCCGGCATCCAACAGCGGTGTGACGGCCTCGGCGTTCTTGTCGAACCCGGCGGCCACCCCCACCGGATGCGCCAGATCAAAGCCAAGCGCGTGCGTGCGTAGGATCGTCGGCACCGCCGCAGTCCATTTGGGCACCATCCCCGCCCGCAAAGCCCGCAACGCCACGCCATGCGCCTTTTCGGGGTCCATCCGTTGCAGGACTTTCAGCCCCGCCCGCTGCATCACGCTCATCATATCTCCTTGAACAGGTGTCACCCTCGGACTTGTTCCGAGGGGCCATCCATCCGATTTCGCCGATATATGGATCATCGGAACAAGTCCGATGAAGACATCATTCAGATTTCAAGCTTGCTCACAGGTCGATCCCATGCGTGCCATCCGCGCGCAGGGGCATGGGCCGCACCCATGCCACCTCCGACAGCTTCAATGGGCGATACAGATGCGGGAAATCGGCCCCCCCGCGCGAGCGTTCCCACCGCAGCAATTCGCCCATGTCATCCGCCTCGACCGCGACCAGCAACAGGTCGTCCTGCCCCGCGAAGTGCTTTTCCGCCGTCTCGCGCACTTGTTCTGCGCTGGAAAAATGGATGAACCCATCGGCCAGATCGACCGGCGCGCCCACCAGTTCCCCCGCCGCCTCGGCCTGCGCCCACAGCGCCCGGTCGCATATCTTGTAGATCAGCATGGTCTTTTCCCTCTTTCGGGCGGTGTAGTGCTCTGCGCACGGAAAGAAAAGAGCCGAAACCGCGCATCCCCTTGAACCGCAGGCCCGGATGGGGGATGAACGATACATGCGAAGCCGGGGATAACCCCGGACGATATTTCTAGGGAGTTCCGCGATGACACCACGCACCTTCATCCTCGCCGCCGCGATGGCCGCACTGCCATCCCTCGCATTGGCCGACGCCCATGCGGGCAAGGTCAAGGTCGGCATGATCACCACCCTTTCCGGCGGGGGCGCGGGCCTCGGCATCGACGTGCGCGACGGTTTTCTGCTCGCCAACAAGGAATCGGGCGACCGGCTGGATGTCGTGGTCGAGGACGATCAGCGCAAACCCGATATCGCCGTGCAACTGGCCGATAAGATGATCCAGTCCGAAAAGGTCGATGTGATGACCGGCATCATCTTCTCGAACCTTGCAATGGCGGTGGTTCCGGCGGCGGTCGCGCAGGGCAAATTCTACCTCTCGCCCAATGCTGGCCCCTCGGCGCTGGCGGGCAAGGGCTGCCACGAGGATTACTTCAACGTCGCATGGCAGAACGACAACCTGCATGAAGCGGCGGGGGCCTATGCGAACAAGGCGGGTTATCGCAAAAGTTTCATCCTCGCGCCCAACTATCCGGCGGGCAAGGACGCGCTGACCGGCTACAAGCGCGAATTCGCGGGCGATGTCGAGGGCGAGGTCTTCACCAAGCTGGGCCAGAAGGATTACGCCGCCGAGATCGCGCAGATCCGGGCGTCGAAAGCCGATTCCGTCTTCTTCTTCCTGCCCGGCGGCATGGGTATCTCGTTCCTGAAGCAATACGCGGATTCGGGCGTGGATATCCCCGTCATCGGCCCCGCCTTCAGCTTCGATCAGAGCATCCTTCAGGCCGTGGGCGAGGCGGCGCTGGGCGTGCGCAATACCTCTCAATGGAACAAAGACCTCGATAACGCCGCCAATGCGGCCTTCGTCGAGGCATTCCAAGCCGAATACGACCGCCTGCCCTCGCTCTATGCCAGCCAAGGCTACGACACCGCGCGCCTGCTGATTTCGGCAATGGATGCGGCGGATGTAGGCGACCGCGACGCTTTTCGTGCGGCGCTTGAGGCGGCGAAATTCGACTCCGTGCGGGGTGATTTCGCCTTCGGGCCCAACCATCACCCCGTCCAGAACATCTATGTCCGCGAAGTCGTGAAGGAAGGCGACGTCTTCACCAACAAGCTGATCGATGTCGTGCTGAAAGACCACGCCGACGTCTACGCTGCCGATTGCAAGATGTAGGGTTTTCCGAGGCCGGACAGCAAAGCCCTCTCCGCGCTTGCGGGGGGAGGGTTGGGAGGGGGGTCTCTCCAACTGAACTGACAGATGAGGCCGATACACCCCCCTCCCCGGCCCTCCCCCCACTTCGCGGGGGGAGGGAGAAGATTGCCCCCTCTCCGGCCCTTCCCCCATTTTCATGGGGAGAGGGAGAAGATCATCGCGCATTCCCAACGGATCGCCCATGCCCACCGCCCTCCTTGTCGAGCAACTCCTCAACGGTCTTCAGGCCGGGATGACGCTGTTTTTGATGGCGGCGGGGCTGACGCTGGTTTTCGGCGTCATGGGGCTGATCAACCTCGCCCACGGCTCGCTCTACATGGTCGGAGCCTTTGCCGCCGCAGCGGTCGCCGCCGCCACCGGCTCTTTCCTGCTGGCTCTGGCGGCGGCGCTGGCGGCGGGGGCGATAGCGGGGGTGGTGGTCGAAATGGTCGTCATTCGCCGTCTCTACGACCGCGACCACCTCGACCAAGTGCTGGCCACCTTCGCGCTGATCCTCATCTTCTCCGAAGGCACCCGCTGGGTCTTCGGTTCCTTTCCGCTGCAACTCGATATCCCCGCATGGCTGGCCGGACCGATCACGCTGCCCGGCGGTATTCCCTATCCGCTGTATCGCCTGACGATCATCGGCATCGGGCTGGCCGTTGCCATTGCCCTGTGGCTGCTGATCGAGCGTACCCGCACCGGCATCCGCATCCGCGCGGGCGAGAATGACCGTGAGATGATTTCGGCGCTGGGCGTCGATATCTCGCGCCTCTACACGCTGGTCTTCGCCCTCGGCGCGGCCCTTGCCGGGCTGGCGGGTGCCTTGGTCGGGGCGATCCAATCGGTGCAGGTCGGTATGGGCGAGCCGGTTCTGATCCTCGCCTTCGTCGTCATCGTCATCGGCGGCATCGGCTCGATACGGGGGGCGTTGATCGGGGCGCTGCTGGTGGGCATGACCGACACGATGGGCCGCATCCTGCTGCCCTCGCTATTGGCGACCATAACGGATGCCTCGATGGCGGCATCGGTCGGTGCGTCGCTCGCCTCGATGAGCGTCTATATCCTGATGGCCGTCGTGCTGGTCTGGCGACCCTCTGGCCTGTTCGGGGCGGCGACGTGAGCCGCGAAGCCTTCGTCAACGCCGCGATTCTGCTCGCCCTTCTCGCTGTGCCGCTCTGGGCGCTGGCCAATGACGAGCCGTTCACCATCACCCTTGCCACCCGCGCCGCGATCCTCGCGCTGGCGGGCGTCGGCCTCAACGTGGCGCTGGGCCTTGGCGGGCTGGTCAGCCTTGGCCATGCGGTGTTCTTCGGCATCGGGGGCTATGCGATGGGCGTCCTCGCCAGCCATGCGCAAAGCTATGATCCGATCATGGAAGCGCCCTTCCTGATCGAAGGCACCAAATCCATGCCGATCATCTGGATCGCCGCCCTCGTCACCTCGGCCATCGCGGCGCTGGGCATCGGTGCGCTCTCGCTGCGCACATCGGGCGTCTATTTCATCATGATCACGCTGGCCTTCGGACAAATGGCCTATTACTTCGCCATCGGCTGGCCCGCCTATGGCGGCGAGGACGGGCTATCGATCTACGTGCGGAACGGATTTCCGGGGCTGAACACGCTCGACCCCATCCAGTTCTTCGCCATCGCCTACACGCTGCTGCTGCTCGCCCTGCTGCTGGTCTGGCGATTGTCGAAATCTCCCTTTGGCCTCGCCCTGAATGCCGCCCGCCAAAGCGCCGCACGGGTCGAGACGGCGGGCATCCGGCCCTATACCCTGCGCCTGACCGCCTTCGTCATCTCCGGCGCGCTGACGGGTCTTGCCGGGGCGCTGTTCGCCGATCTGAACCGCTTCGTCAGTCCGTCGATGCTGTCATGGCAGACGAGCGGCGAGATCATGGTGTTCATCATCCTCGGCGGTGTGGGCCGCCTCTGCGCGCCCGTCGCCGGGGCGGGGATGTTCGTCCTGCTGGAGCATTGGCTGGGCGGCACGGGCGAGTTCTGGCACATCTGGCTGGGGGCGATCCTGCTGTTCGTCGTCCTTTTCGCGCGCGGCGGCCTGATCGGCGCATTGGCGGGGCGGGGGCGAACCGATGGATAGCGTTTTGCAAGCCCGCACCCTCTCCAAATCCTTCGGCGCGTTGCGCGCGTGCGACGGGGTTGACCTCGACCTGCGCACAGGCGAAATCCACGCCCTGATCGGCCCGAACGGTGCCGGAAAATCGACGCTCATCAAGCTGCTAGCCGGGTCGCTGACGCCCGATACCGGCAGCGTGCATATCGACGGCACGGATGTCACCCGCGAGGGCGTCGCCGCCCGTGCCCGCCGGGGAATCGCCCGCACCTTTCAGGTTTCGGCCCTCGCGATGGAGGATACCGTCCTCCAGAACGCCCTGCTGGGGGCCATCGGTGCGCGCCGCAGCGCCTTTCGCTTTCTGCGTCCTGCCCTGCGCGATGAACAGGCCCGCATGACCGCAGAAGCGGCCCTCGCCCGTGTCGGCCTGTCCGATGCCGCCCGCACGCCCGTCGCGCAGCTATCCCACGGCCAGCGCCGTCAACTCGAAGTCGCGGTCGCCCTTGCGCAATCGCCCCGCGCCTTCGTCATGGATGAGCCGATGGCGGGCCTGGGCGAAACGGGGTCAGCGGAGATGACCGCCCTGCTCGATGGCCTGCGCCACGAAGCCCCGATTTTGCTGGTCGAGCATGATATGCGCGCCGTCTTCGCGCTGGCCGACCGCATCAGCGTCTTGGTCGCCGGGGCCGTCATTGCCAGCGGCACCCCCACCGAAATCCGCGCCGATGAGGCCGTGCGCCGTGCGTATCTGGGGGAGGAGGCATGACCCTGCTCTCCATCTCCTCGCTCAACGCCTATCACGGCCCGGCGCAGGCGCTGTTCGGCGTCGATCTGACGGTGGCGGAGGGCGAGGTCGTGGCGCTGCTGGGCCGCAACGGCATGGGCAAGACGACGACGATATCGGCCATCTGTCGGATGCTGCCCCGCGCGACGGGCCAAATCCTATTCGACGGCACCGACCTGCTGCCCCTGCCCTCGCACCGCGCCACCCGCCTCGGCATCGGATTGGTGCCGGAGGGCCGCCGTTGCTTTGCCGCCCTGACGGTGGAGGAAAACCTGATCGCCGCCGCCCGCCCCGGCCCGTGGGACAGGGATGCGGTCGCCGTCCTCTTTCCCCGACTGGCCGAACGCCGCCGCCAACGCGCGGCCTCGCTGTCGGGCGGCGAGCAGCAGATGCTGGCCATAGGCCGTGCACTGATGACCAACCCGCGCCTGCTGATTCTCGATGAAGCGACGGAGGGGTTGGCCCCGTTGGTGCGCGCCGAAATCTGGGCCGCCATCGACCGGCTGAGGCGCGAAACCGGCCTCGCCATCCTCGTTGTCGATAAATCCCTGCCAGAGCTGCGCCGAATCGCGGATCGCGCCGTGATTCTCGAACGCGGGCGCAATGTGTGGCAGGGATCGGCAGAGGCGCTGACGGAGGAGATCACGGGGCGGCATCTGGGGATCTGATGGCGAGTATCACAGGCAATACGCTCTCGCGATTTCCGCTAGGCGGAATTCGCTGGCGCTTTGATAGGGCGGGTTTGTGGTCCTTCATTATCCTGCTTCGCAGTAAATGAAGTGGTGGAGCCGTCATCGCTGATCGACTTGACGATCAGACAAAAAAAAACGCTAGGCTCCACCAAAATGAAGCGTAGCGTAATTTTGGTGGAGCCTAGCGGGATCGAACCGCTGACCTCCTGCATGCCATGCAGGCGCTCTCCCAGCTGAGCTAAGGCCCCGTACCGCGTTGCGGAGCGGCATCCATAAGGGGGACTGCCGCGCCGTTCAAGCGAAAATTACTTTGAAGTGTCGTCTTCTTCGTCGTCCTCATCATCGACGTCGATATCGACGTCGATTTCGGCGTCGTCATCATCGTCATCGTCCGATGTCGCCTCGTCGTCGTCGAGGCCTTCATCGTCGTCGATCAGCGCATCATCGGCGATGAAATCATCCTTGTCGTCATCGTCACCGCCTGTGGCGACGACCGCCGTATCGTCCTCCGCATCGGCGGGAACGATTGCATCGTCCTCTTCATCGTCATCGGAGGCATCGACCTCGACGAGATCATCATCATCCACATCATCCACATCATCCTCGATGACGACTTTCTTGACGACTTTCTTCTCTTTCGCGGTGGCGGCCTTGCCCCGGCGCGGCTTGGTTGCGGCGACGATATCGTATTCGACGTCGCAAGCCGGGCAGATGATCGGCGTCTTGCCCAGATCGTAGAACCGGACCGAACAGCTCTGACACTGGCGTTTGACGCCCCATTCGGGTTTGACCATCGAAAATCTTCCTGAATTGATGCCGAACGGCGAAAAACCGACCGGGAACGGGTAATGTACCCCGACATATGGTTCATCGAAAGATGTCAGGGAAGGCGTGCGATGCCATAATGCGCGGGCCGTGTCAAAGGCGGTGCGGCCCGGACGGGGCAATCGCTTGAAAATTTCGTTGC
>CALJIU010000135.1 GCA_937974055.1 uncultured Neomegalonema sp.
TTTTGGCTGGGGAACCTGGATTCGAACCAGGACCGACGGTGTCAGAGACCGCTGTTCTACCGTTAAACTATTCCCCAAGGCTGTGGGCGTGATAGGGAAGCGGGCGACTGGCGTCAAGCGGAGTTTGACGCGCATGAAAAACTTACGGTGACAACATGAGACAGACCGCGATCCCTTTCCTCTTCATGCGCGGAGGAACGTCGCGCGGCCCGTATTTCGACCGCGCCGCCCTGCCCGCCGACGAGGCCACGCTTTCGGAAGTGCTGATCCACGCTATTGGTGCCGGGCATCGGTATAATATCGACGGGATCGGTGGTGGAACGGCGGTGACAACGAAGGTCGCGATGCTGTCACGCTCGGCGGAACCGGATATCGACATCGACTACTTCTTTGCTCAGGTGGCGGTCGAGGAGCGCGTGGTGGATTATCGTCCGACCTGCGGCAATATCCTGTCCGGCGTTGGCCCTGCCGCGCTGGAATTGGGACTGATGCAGGCGACGGGACCGCAAACCCGCATCCGCATCCGGGCGGTCAATACGGGCGCGCGGGTCGAGGCGGTGGTGCAAACTTCCGACGGATATCCCGATTATGAGGGGGATACCGAGATTGCGGGTGTGCCCGGCTCCGCCGCCCCGGTCGCACTGAATTTTTCGGATGTGGCGGGGTCGGTGACCGGGCAGTTGCTACCAACAGGGGCCAGACGCGACAGAATCGATGGGATCGACGTGACCTGCATGGATGTCGCAATGCCGGTCGTGATGGCACGGGCGGATGCCTTTGGATTGAGCGGATATGAAGATGCTGCCGATCTGGATACTAATCTCGATTTCTACACCCGGATGGAGCCCATCCGCTGCGCCGCTGGCGAGCGGATGGGCATGGGCGATGTGTCGGGGTCGGTGACGCCTAAATTCGCGATCCTTGCGGCACCGCGAGAAAATGGTGCGATCACAGCGCGATACTTCATGCCGCGCGCGTGTCATCCCAGCATGGCGGTTACCGGAGCGCAGTGC
Organism: uncultured Neomegalonema sp.; assembly: GCA_937974055.1. Classification (GTDB taxonomy): domain Bacteria; phylum Pseudomonadota; class Alphaproteobacteria; order Rhodobacterales; family Rhodobacteraceae; genus JAHDDY01. The sequence goes on from CALJIU010000135.1 coordinate 1,014, forward strand.
ATCGCCACCTGTGCGGTCATGCAGGGAACGGTCGCCGACGGATTGGCGCAGGTACCGAGCGGGTCACCGGCGGCAATCAGCGTCGAGCATCCTTCGGGCGCAATCGACGTGCTGATCGACTACGAGAAAACCGATGCGTTTCGTGTCAAATCCGCCGGACTGGTTCGAACGGCCCGCCTGCTCGCGCGCGGGGAGGTTTACGTTCCCGCGCGGGTTTGGGAATGTTCAGGCGAATAGCTTTCAGTGATCCCATCGCGCCCGTTTACCGAAGTTTCTCAAGCGGCGGCGGCCATTTCCTCGCGGATCACCTGACGCAGCGTATCGATCGGGGCAAGGCCTTTGTCGGTTTCGAGGTGCCAGAAAGTCCAGCCATTACAGGCTTCTGCACCCTGAACGATGGCTCCAACGCGGTGGATCGACCCGGCGTCCTTGCCCGTTTCCAGCGTTCCATCCGCCCGGACCATCGCAGAATGGCGGCGGTTGGCGGAGTGAAGCGTGGTGCCGGGGCGGATCATCGACCGCTCGACCAAGGTGCCGAAGGGCACGCGCGGGGCGGCCCGACGGGGCATCGTGAAAGCATTGGCGTTCGCTTCGTAGGGCGCGATCTCGGCGAGGCGTTTTTCAGCCACGGTGGCATAGCTGGCTTCGCGCTCGATGCCGATATAGCGGCGGCCCATTTTCTTGGCGACAGCGCCCGTACTGCCCACCCCGAAGAAGGGGTCGAGCACGACGTCACCGGGCTTCGTCGTGGCCAGCAACAGGCGGTGCAACAAGGCTTCTGGCTTTTGCGTCGGGTGCGCTTTCTTGCCGTTTTCGTCCTTGATCCGCTCATGCCCGGTGCAGATCGGCAGAACCCAGTCGGAGCGCATCTGAAGGTCTTCGTTTAGGGCTTTCATCGCTTCGTAATTGAATGTGTAGCGCGCATCGGGTGATTTCGCACACCAGATCAGCGTTTCATGGGCGTTGGTAAAGCGTTTGCCCCGAAAATTGGGCATCGGGTTGGTCTTGCGCCAAACGATATCGTTCAGAATCCAAAAATCGAGATCCTGCAATTGAGCACCGACGCGGAAGATATTGTGATAACTGCCAATTACCCACAGCGCGCCATCGTCTTTCAGCACCCGGCGCGCGGCGCGCAGCCATGCTTTGCTAAAGCTGTCATACGCATCGAACCCACCAAACTGGTCCCATTTTTCGGTCACGCCATCGACGACGCTTTCGTTCGGGCGGCGCAGTTCTCCACCGAGTTGCAGGTTATAGGGCGGGTCGGCGAAGATCAGATCGACGGATTTTTCGGGCAGACGGTTCATCGCCTCGATGCAATCGCCGATGATAATACTATCCACAGGAAGCGAGGCCGACCGCTTGGACGCTACGCGCTGTTTTTGTTTTGCAGTCATAGTGTTGCCCCGTTTAGCTGATGTTGCGCATGAAGATGAACGCAAGCCGCCAAACGGTCAACAAAAAAATGATAATTTACAGGACTCTAGCGCGTTTCGTTAATGTAATACCTCGCAACAGGCGCGAAACTCCGGCGATGTTCACGAGTTATCCCCAGAGTTTTCAATGCTGCCCGATGGGCTAAAGTCGGATATCCAGCGTTGGTTTCCCACCCGTAGCCGGGATATTGCAGCGCCAAATCACGCATGATCGCATCGCGATGCACCTTGGCGACGATGGACGCGGCGGCGATGCTGAGGGATTTTGCATCGCCTTTCACGATAGCCTGCACCCTGCAGGGCATCCCCTTCGGAACCCGCTTGCCATCGGTCAAGGCAAAGTCGGGACGCTGCGGCAGGGCCGCAATGGCGCGGGCCATGGCGAGATCGTTGGCGGCGGTCAAGCCGACCTCGTCCAATTCCTCCGCTTCGACCGTGCCGATCCCGTAGGCGGCCATGTCCCGTATCTGCGGTGAGATGAGGCCGAGACGCTTTTTCGTCAACGCCTTCGAGTCGCGAATACCCTCCGGTATCGCCGCCCGGTCGAGGATCACCGCAGCGGCCACCAACGGCCCCGCCAGCGGCCCGCGCCCCACCTCATCGACACCGCAAACGATGCCGCTATGCGCATCCTCGAACGTGAAATCAGGATGCGATTTCAAAGCAGGGCCTGCGTGTCCGCACAGACTGACACGGCTTGACCAGAGATAGTGCGCCCGCGTTCACTGGCAAGAAAGACGATCTGGTCTGCGATTTGCCGCTGGGTAACGTAAGAGCGCATTCCGGTCAGGGCCAGCGCGTCGGCTTCGGCTTCGGCGAATGCCCGCCCTTGCCGCTGGGCCTTCGCCTCGATCACCCGGCGAATGCGGTCCCCGGCGACCAATCCTGGCAGGATCGCATTGGCGCGTATGCCCTCCGGTCCCAATTCGACCGACAGCGATTTGGTAAGGCCAATCACCCCCCATTTTGCCGCCGCATAGGGCGTGCGCATGGCGAATCCGAGCCGCCCCGCTGCCGAAGACAGGTTGATGATGGAGGCATTGGCACTCTCTCGCAAAAATGGCAGTGCGGCCTGTACCCCGGTGAATTGCGAGGTGAGGCAGATAGCGAGGCAATCCTCCCAATCGCCCGGTTCGATATCCTCGACCTTTGCCGTTGGCCCCGCCGTGCCAGCGTTGTTGACGAGGCAATCTATGCCGCCCATTCGGCTGGCCGCGCCGGTGATGAAGGTGGTTAGCGCGCCCCGGTCGCCCACATCGCAGATTTCGGCATGGATACCGTCATCATCCACCGCTGCGACGGCTTCGGCGTCGATATCGCAGACGGCGACCTGCGCACCCTCCTCTCGAAAAGCCCGCGCGATCTCTCGCCCTATACCCGCCGCCCCCGCCGTGATCACCACGCGCGCGCCGTTCAATCCCATATCCATCGTGACCTATCTCCCCCATATCTATCGGGGCCGATTATTCGCGCGGTTGGGTGTCCGTGTCGAGGGGGTCGAGGCAGGCTTGCCGTGCAAAACGTGCATCACAGGGCGGTGCAGCCATCGCTTGCGCAGTGCATCGCCGGGTCGTGCAGACCATCCGTTGCTTGCAGACTTTCTCAAGGCATTCGGGCGTGCCGCAGGCGGCGCGCTCTCCGGCGGTGCAGCCGACATATTGGACCGTGCAGGTATTGCAGCCCTGCTGAATACGGGTGCATCCCGCACCGACCATCTCGTCAAAGGCGCTGCGCGAATAGCGGGCGAAGTAGAGCCGCACATCCGTATTCGGGATCACCCGCATCAACATGGTGGAGGCTTCACATTGGCGCACAACCTCGACCCCCTCTGGCAGCATCGCATTGCGGTCGGGCTTGTCACGCGGGACCGCATCCCCCATCGAAATAGGTACGGAATGCCAATGGTTCGGCTCGATCGTGCCGCCCGGACTTGCCAGAAGCGCCAGAAAGACGCATAGCGCGCCAAAGGCCGCCCAGCGCCTCATGCCTGCCCCCCAACGCACCATGCGAGGAGACACGTGCTATGATGACCTTCTACCCCGCCATCGACCTGAAAGACGGTGCCTGCGTGCGCCTGTTGCGCGGCGATATGGATGCCGCGACCGTATACAACGCGGACCCCGTCGCTCAGGCGAAAGCATTTGAAAAAGCGGGGGCGGGGTGGCTGCATCTGGTCGATCTCAATGGTGCGTTCAGCGGCGTGCCGGTGAATGACGAAGCCGTAAGGCAAGTGGTACACGGAATTTCCGTTCCGGTTCAACTGGGTGGCGGCGTGCGGGATGCAAAAACCGTCGACCTGTGGCTGGAACGCGGCATAGCGCGGGTGGTTCTGGGGACCGTCGCGGCCAGAAACCCCGAATTCGTGCGCGAATCGGCACGGCGGCATCCGGGCAAAATCGCGGTGGGCATCGATGCACGCGGCGGGCGCGTGGCGGTCGAGGGCTGGGCCGAGACGACCGACATGACCGCGCTGGAGCTGGCCAAACGGTTCGAGGATGTGGGGGTCGCCGCGATCATCTTCACCGATATCGACCAAGACGGCGCGATGGAAGGACCGAATGTCGAGGCAACGGCGGCGCTGGCCAATGCGATATCAACGCCGGTAATCGCGTCGGGCGGGGTGTCGTCGCTGGCCGATCTGCGGGCGCTGCGCGATTGTGGTGCGCCGCTGGAGGGGGCGATTTCGGGACGGGCCATCTATGACGGCACCATCGACGTGGCGCAGGCGGTGGCGGTGCTGCGGGGCGAATCGTAGCGATTATCCGCCCACCAACAGCCCCGTAATTGCGCTGTTCGGGTCTTCCAGCGGGTTGATGACCGTGAAATGGTCCTGCACCACCGCCTCGCCCGTATGCGTCGTGACATAGCCGCCCCATGCCACACCCAGCAGGGCATTCTGGCGGCGAAATTCCGGCGTTTCCTCCGCCCCGGCCCACGCCACCAGCTCGAAATCGCCGTCAGGGCGCAGCAGCGCCGGAGACAACGCCTGCGCCTCGTCTTCGGTGATTCCAAGCACATCGTTCACCGGCAATCCCAGCAAGGGGCGCAGGTCATGCACGCCGCTGATACTGACGATCCGGGCGAGCCGCGCGCGCGTCGCCTCGTTCAGCGCCCCCGGCACGCCGCACATGGCCGACAGATGCCCGCCCGCCGAATGACCACTGACGACCAGCGGCACATCTGGCACCGTGGCCGCAATCGTCTCCACCGCCCCACGCGCCTGTGCAACCAGCCCGGTCAGCGAGATATTCGGCAACAGCGTATAGCTCGGCACCGCAACCGCCCACCCCTTCGTCAGCGGCCCGCCCGCAAGATTGCTGAAATAGCTGCGATCGAAATTCATCCACCAACCACCGTGGAGGAACACGACCAGCCCCTTCGGTGCCCCCTCCGGCATCCACAAATCGAACGTCTCGCGCTCGCTTTCGCCATAGGAAAGCGTCTGCGGCGGGGTATGGGCGCGAAAGGCGGCGGCGCGGCGGCCCCAGTTGAGGAAATGCTCCTCATGCGCGGGCACGGCGGCGCGGTTATCTACCGAGGCGGCCCAGTCGTCTATACGGTCGATCTTTTGCATCACTCTTGATTGCCCGCTTCGCCACAATCTGCAAGCCCCTTGGACACGGCAATCGCATAGGAAGAGTCGAGCCAAGCGAAACGACCTTACAGCAAACAGCAGGCACACCAAATCGCCCCCCGCCCAGCGGCGACGGCCTCAAACCCACCCCTAAAACCTGTCCGTCACGGAGGCGCTTTCATCCCCGCCAGCGCCATCAGTGCCAACTCATGCACCTCTCTCAGAAGCAAATCGATGGGTCGCTTCCCGCGCTCCACATGCCCCGGTGGCCTACCGGGACGCATGACCCGAAGCGGCCTTTCCATCCCGGCCTGCTTTCGTGCAAGTCGTCTGGCCTGCCCCGGAATATCGTTCATTGCCGCAACCAAAGCCTCGACCAGACGACGCAAAGCGGCAGCACTCACCGGATCATCCGGCAAAACCTCCACCCGCCCCGGCGGCGAGATATCCAGATCATCGAATCCTCGCACATTCGGCCCGAATCCCGGCGCAGTCTTGCGTTTCGGCGGGCCAACCTCCCGGCGTGGGTCCATCAAGACAAAGACTGGCTTACGCCCGCCTGAACCCTTCGGAATGCCACCGGACGGAGGCGCTCCCCGCTTCGCACGCGGTTTCACCACGATATCCTTCGCCGCAATCTCGATCAGCCGTCGCAATGTTGATTCCGCCGGTCGCAACAGCGCCAAAATCGCCAGATGCATATGCCGCAGCAGCACATCGCTATCCCCAAGCATCGCCAAAATCTGCGCCACGGTGGGCAGCAGATCTTGGCGATTGATCTCGATGCAGCGGGTCCAACTCATCTACGGCACGTATCCTCGCTAAATACAAAACAAGAACAAACGACATGAAAATTCACCAATTGTCAAGCGCGCGCTGCCCCGGGTAGTGTCTCACTTTCAATTTTCATGTCTTTCCGCGGCTTGACCGCGGAATCCATTCATCAACTCAAAGCGCTGTAAATGAAAGAGAAATGGACCCCGCGATCAAGTCGCGGGGTGACGAAAATGAAGCGTGGATTTCAAACTGAGACACTACCCTGTTCCCTCAACGCTGTCCCGCACTCGGATGGCCCCGCGCAGCGGCGAATCCCCTTACAACCCACGATCACCGCGACTTGCGATTATCCTGAACCACCACCCGCCATGTTTCGCTCAACTCTTGGCGCGCAACTGGCGCGGTCGTCTCTATCTTCGGCGGTGACTCGACCACCGGCGCGGTCGCGGCACTATCGGGCGGCAGGGTCGAGAGGGCAAGAAATGCGGCGGCGGTGGCGTGGTACAAGCTGATCATGGTCGTCCTCCCTCAAGCAGCCCCCAAGATACCCTGACCGCACCACCCCGACCGTGATGCCCATCACCGATGACGAAAGCGGTTTGGGTTTTCGGGTGAACCACTTTAAGACAAGCCCAGAGTTCAGAACGGGTGGCGGGGGTCACGCTTGAAATTCA
>CALJIU010000136.1 GCA_937974055.1 uncultured Neomegalonema sp.
AATTCATCCAGCGCAGCCCGCGCATCGGCATCCATCGCGGGCGGCTCGAACTCCTCCAATATCGCTTTCCAGATCCGGTTCGCCCGCTGCTCGGCGGTCACCGATCCGGCATCCTGCCAGTTCTCGAAATTCGACCAATCGGACAGGAACGGCTGGTAGAACGCGGTTTCATAGCGTTCTTGGGTGTGCGGCGTGCCGAAGAAATGCCCCCCCGCCCCCACATCGCGGATCGCCTCGACGGCGATATCGGCCTCCGAGACGGGAACGGGGCGCACGTAATGCTGCATTTGCTGGAGCATCTCGCAATCGATGATGAATTTCTCGTAGGAGGCGCATAACCCCCCCTCCAGCCAGCCCGCGCCGTGGTAGACCATGTTCGTCTGCCCCGTCACCGCGCCCCACAGCGAGAACGCGCTTTCCCATGCCGCCTGCGCATCGGGCGCATTCGCGGCGCAGGTATTCGACGCCCGCAGCGGCAGACCGTAGAACCGCGCCATCTGCCCCGACATCTGCGTCGCACGCATATATTCCGGCGTGCCAAAGGCGGGCGAGCCGGTCATCATATCCACGTTCGACGTAAAGCTGCCATAGACCACCGGGCTGCCGGGGCGGATGCATTGCAGCAGCGCAATCGCGGCCAATCCCTCCGCCGTCTGCTGCGCCACAGCCCCCGCAATCGTCACCGGGGCCATCGCCCCGGACAGCGTGAAGGGCGACACCACGGTCGGCTGGTTCCGTTCCGCCATCCGCATCGCGCCATCCAGCATCGGCCAGTCGTGCTTCAACGGCGAGGTGGAGTTGATATTGGTGAACATGCGCGGCGACGCCTCGAATGCCTCATGCGACAGCCCCCCGGCCAGCCGCACCATCTCCATGTTGTCCTCGATCCGCTCGGTCCCCAGCGAATAGGCGTGCATCACCTTGTCCGACAGCGTCAGCTTGTCGTGCAGCGCGTCGAGGTGGCGGATCGAGGCGTGAAGATCCACCGGCTCGACCGGATATCCCGACACGAAATGCAGGCAGTTGAAGTACTGCGTCAGCTTCACGAGGTCGCGAAACGCCTTGCGATCCCCGGTCTTGCGCCCGCCATCGAGGGTCGAATAATTCGGCGGCGATCCAACCTGCCCAAACACCATATGCGTGCCGCCGATGGTCAGCGCGCGGTCGGGATTGCGCGGGGTGATCGTAAAGGTCGACGGGGCGAGCGCGATTTTCTCCATCACGAAATCGCGCCCCATGATGACGGTCACACCATCATCCAGCACCGTGCAGCCCGCCTTTACCAGCGTTTCCACCGCTTTCGGGTGCAGGAATTGGATGCCGATCTCCTCCAGCACCCGCATCGCACCGTCATGCACCGCCTGCACCGCCTCCTCCGACAGCGGCCCGATGGGGGCGTCGTGAAAGACCGGCGGCTGCCACGGCGATTGCGCAATGGCCGGGCCTTGCCCCCGCGTATTGCCCGCCCTCCCCCCGGCGCGGCGGCGTTTCGGGGCGGCGGTGGCGGCGATCTCGGCTGTCATCGGGCATCTCCCTCATCGATACGCCACCACAGCCGCATAGCCCGCCGCCATCCGCATGACCGTTTACGACATCGCACATGTCGTTTTGCGCCCTCACCGCCTTCCCACTCGCCAGATAGGTATGAAGGCTCTATACCCAATTCTGGGTGAAGTGCTGGGGGGAAACGGCATGGCTAAAAACACGAAACCAACACAGGCCGAGGCGGAAGCCGCCGTCCGCACACTGATCCGCTGGGCGGGCGACGATCCGGAGCGTGAGGGGTTGCTCGACACGCCAGCGCGCGTTGTGCGGGCTTATGGCGAATGGTTCGCGGGATACGCGCATGATCCGCACGAATTTCTCGAACGCACTTTCGAGGAAGTCGAAGGCTATGACGAGATGGTCGTGCTGCGTGATATCCGATTCGCCAGCTATTGCGAGCATCACATGTGCCCCATCATCGGGCGCGCCCATGTCGGCTATATCCCGGCGGGCCGTGTCGTCGGCATCTCGAAACTCGCGCGGGTGGTCGAAAACTACGCCAAGCGGATGCAGGTGCAGGAAAAGATGAACGCCCAGATCGCCCGCACCATTCAGGACGTGCTGCAACCGCGCGGCGTGGCGGTGGTGCTGGAGGCGGAACACCAATGCATGACCACGCGCGGCGTCCACAAACACGGCGTCAGCATGGTCACCAGCAGCATGATCGGCCTATTCCGCAAAGACCCCAAGACGCGGCAGGAATTCATGACCGTCATCGGCAACCCGGTGAACCGGGGGTAGCGCCATCCCTGTCGCCCCCGCGAAGGCGGGGGTCCATTCCTCGACTTGCCCTTGCCGCTAGACTCGACGGAATCGGCACACCAAAGCGCTCCCGCAGACCTGCGGAAGTGCCCTGTTCCTGCGATGAAGCACATCATGGCGATGCACGCGCGGGCGGTGTCCAAACCGAGGCAAATCCCTCCTGCTCCGCCAGCGCCCGCAGCGCGAGATCGTGGCAGTCGGCGAGAATTTCGTCGATTTCGCGCGTGCTTTTCTCCCGGTGGCCCGGTGGACGACCGGGTCGCATCGCCCGCGTATATCGCGGATGCGCCGCCAGCATCCGGGCCATCCGCCGCGCCTGCTTTGGCAGGTCGGCCAGCGCGGCGGCCAGTGCCGCAAGCCGCCGGTTCAGCGCCGCCGCCGACACCATCTCATCAACCGGCGCATCGGGTTCTTCGGGCGGATACCACTCGCCGATAACACGGGCGCGCGGATTGCCCTTCGTCCGTTTCGGCCTCGGATCGACCTGTTTGCGCGGATCGAGCAGCGGAAACGCAGGCACCCGCCCGCGACCCGTGCCCTTCGGAATTGGCCCGCTCGGCTTCCGCTTCGGCCCAGGCTGCGCAACGACCACATCCTGCGCCAAGACCTCGATCAACCGCCGCGCCCCGGCCTCCGCCGGGCGCAGTAACGCCAGCACCACGCGGTGCAGCGCCCGCGAAACCTCCCCGGCCCCATCCACCATCGCAACCAACGTCGCCAGCACCGTCAGCAACCGCTGCCGGTTCGCGTCGATATAGAGGGTCCAGTCGATCATCCGCCGCGTACCTTTGTTAAAACTAAACAAGAACAAATAATGGATAAAAAGTTATAAAGTCAAGCGCGCAATTCTTATGAAAAGAACACGCCACCGGGGAATCGGTTGCGCCCCCCGCCCCCGGCATCGGATACTCAGGCACCCACCGACCCCCGACTCGGAGCCTGCCCCCATGTCGCAATTCGTCCATCTGACCCTGCACAGCGCCTATTCCGTTCTCGAAGGGGCAAACGGAATCAAGGGCTTGCCAAAGATGTGCGAAACGCATGGCATGGACACGCTGGCCATCACCGATACCGATAATATGTTCGGCGCGCTCGAATTCGCCGAAGGCATGGCCAAGGCGGGCATCCAGCCCATCATCGGCTGTCAGCTATCGCTGATATACGGCAAGGCGGCCAATATCCATGCCAAGGCCCCGCCGCCCGCGCGCATCACTCTGCTGGCGCAGGACGAGCCGGGCTACATGAACCTCATGGCCCTCGTCAGCCTCGCCTATATGGGCACCGAGGCGGGCGAGCCGGTCCACGTCACCACCGAGGCGTTGGCCGAGCGGTCGGCGGGACTGATCTGCCTGACCGGCGGCCCGAACGGTCCGGCGGGCACCATGATCCGCGCCCATCATATCGCCGATGCAAAGGCCCATCTCGACTGGCTGCGCGAGACGTTTGCCGACCGCCTCTATGTCGAACTCCAACGGCACGGCGATGCCCAATCGCGCCTATTGCCCGACGAGCGCGAGATCGAACCCGTGCTGCTCGACTGGGCCTATGACACCGGCACGCCCATCGTCGCCACCAACGACGTCTACTTTCCGCACCGCGAGATGTACCGCGCCCATGACGCCCTCATCTGCATCGCGGAGGGGCGCTACATCACCGAAAACGACCGGCGCAAGCTGACCCCCGAACATTACTTCAAAACCGCCGAAGAGATGATCGCCCTCTTCGCTGACCTGCCCGAAGCCATCGAACGCACGGTCGAAATCGCCCAACGCTGCGCCTATCGCCCCCGGATGCGCGACCCGATCCTGCCCAAATTCGCCGATGACGAGATCGAAGAACTCCGCCGCCAATCCCGCGAAGGGCTGGACGCCCGCCTCGCCGCCGAACCCGCCGCCGCCGACCGCGAAGTCTACGACAAACGCCTCGATTACGAGTTGGAAGTCATCGAGGGCATGGGCTTCCCCGGCTACTTCCTGATCGTTGCCGATTTCATCAAATGGGCCAAGGATCACGATATCCCCGTCGGTCCCGGTCGTGGTTCGGGCGCGGGGTCGGTCGTCGCATGGGCGCTGACCATCACCGACCTCGACCCCCTGCGCTACGGCCTGCTATTCGAGCGGTTCCTGAACCCAGAGCGCGTATCGATGCCCGATTTCGACATCGATTTCTGTCAGGATCGCCGCGAGGAGGTGATCCAGTACGTGCAGGAGAAATACGGGCGCGACCGTGTGGCCCAGATCATCACCTTCGGCACGCTGCAATCCAAGGCCACCGTCCGCGACGTGGGCCGCGTGCTGCAACTGCCGTACGGCCAAGTCGACCGCCTAGCCAAGATGATCCCGATGGAAGGCGTCAAACCCGTCTCCATCGAAAAATCCATCGAACAAGAACCGCGCCTGCGTGAAGAGATGGACCGCGACGAGGGCGTGACCGCCCTGATGGAAATCGGCACCCAGATCGAGGGCTTGCTGCGCAACGCCTCCACCCATGCCGCCGGGGTCGTCATCGGCGACCGCCCCCTCGATCAGCTCGTCCCCCTCTACCGCGACCCGCGTTCCGACATGCCGGTCACGCAGTTCAACATGAAATGGGTCGAGAATGCGGGCCTCGTGAAGTTTGACTTCCTCGGCCTGAAGACCCTGACCGTCATTCAGGGCGCGCTGAATATCCTGAAAGCGCGCGGCACCGATATCGACCTGCCCCGCATCCCGCTGGACGATCCGGCCACCTACGACCTCTACTCCCGCGCCGACACCGTGGGGGTGTTTCAGGTCGAAAGTTCGGGAATGCGCGACGCCCTGCGCCAGCTCAAACCCACCTGCATCGAGGATATCGTCGCCCTCGTCGCCCTCTATCGCCCCGGCCCGATGGAGAACATCCCCAAATATTGCGACGTGAAGAACGGGCGCGCCCAACGCGACACCCTGCACCCCCTGATCGACTATATCCTCGACGAGACGCAGGGCATCATCGTCTATCAGGAACAGGTGATGGAAATCGCCCGGAAGATGGCCGGGTATAGCTTGGGCGGGGCCGACCTGCTGCGCCGCGCGATGGGCAAGAAGATTCAGGAGGCGATGGACGAGGAACGCCCCAAATTCCTCGCGGGGGCCAAGGAAAACGGCGTCGACAAGGAAAAGGCGCTCGAAGTCTGGAACCTGTTGGACAAGTTCGCCAATTACGGCTTCAACAAATCCCACGCCGCCGCCTATGGCCTCGTCAGCTACCAAACGGGATGGCTCAAGGCGAATTACCCCGTCGAATTCATGGCCTCGGTGATGAACCTCGATATCCAAATCACCGACAAGCTGGCCGTCTACAAGCAAGAAATCGAACGCAGCGGCATCACCCTCCTCCCCCCCGACATCAACCGCTCGGAGGCAAGGTTTACGGTCGAGGAAGTAGACTCTCTGGAACCCTCTCCCCTCCGGGGGGAGGGGCGCGGCCCGCAGGGCAGGGAGGGGGGTGCCTCCACAAGCGATAACACCCAGAATGGCAAGACCCCCCTCCCCAACCCTCCCCCCGTAAACGGGGAGAGGGAGCCAAGGCTCGCCATCCGCTACGCCCTCGGCGCGCTCAAGAATGTCGGTATCGAGGCGATGGCCTCCATCGTTCGCGAGCGCGAGGCAAACGGTCCCTTCCGCGACGTCTTCGACGTCATGGCCCGCGTGGACCCCAAGCAGGTCAACAAACGCGCGCTCGAAAACCTGATCCGCGCCGGGGCCTTCGACGCGATGGAAGGCAACCGGCAAAAGCTGTTCAACTCCGTCGACACGCTCCTCTCCTACGCTCAGGCGCAGGCGGCGGACCGCGACAGCACGCAGGTATCGCTGTTCGGCGGCGACCCCGATGCCGTCCCGCCCCCCCGCCTTTCGGTTGCCGCCGACTGGCAAGCGGTCGACCGGCTGACGCAGGAGCACGGCGCGGTCGGCTTCTACCTCTCCGGCCACCCGCTCGACGGCTTCATGCCCGCGCTGGAGCGCAAGCGCTTCGTCACCTTCACGCAGCTAGAGCGCATGGCGGGGGTCAAACCCACCGTTGTCCGCATCGCGGGCACCGTGCTGGGCCGTCAGGAGCGCAAATCGGCACGTGGCAACCGCTTCGCCTTCGTCCAACTCTCCGACCCCACGGGCCTGTATGAAGCCTCCGTCTTCTCCGAAACCCTCACCGCCATCCGCGACCAGTTGGAGACGGGCAACGCCCTCGCCCTCACCGTCGAGGCGACGAAAGAAGGCGAGCAATTGCGCCTGCGCATTCAGGGCGCGCAGCCCGTCGAGGATGCTGTCGCCGATGCCTCCGCCATGTCGCTCAAGGTCCATGTCAACGACCCGGCGGCGTTCGAGGCAATGAAAGCCCGCCTCGCCCGCAGCCCCAAGCGGCGCGGCTCCGGCCC
>CALJIU010000137.1 GCA_937974055.1 uncultured Neomegalonema sp.
CGAGCTGAACACGCGGGCATGGGCCGACACCCTGCCCCGCTTTGCCCTGCGCCCCGCCGCGCTGGATGCCGGGCGCTATGTGCGGTTTGAAGCGTTTCTGAAGGATGCCGGGTTGATCGATGATATCAATCCCGTTTCCAAGATCGCCATCGACCTCGGCGCGCAATGATCGCGCCGGATTATGGCCACGCTTTCGGCCTGTGGCGCGCGCAGGCGGGGGAGATGTGGGACGCCTATACCCGGCACGAATTCGTGTCGGGGTTGGGTGATGGGACGCTGCCGCGTGCGGCGTTCCTGCATTATCTTGTGCAGGATTATATCTTCCTGTTCCACTTCTCCCGCGCTTGGGCGTTGGCGGCGGTGAAGGCGGATACGCCGGACGAGATGCGGGTCGCGGCCACAACGCTCGATGCGCTTGTGAACCATGAGTTGCCGCTGCATATCGGCATCTGTGCCGAGGAGGCGATCGACGAGGCGGCGTTGATCGCGGCGCGTGAGGAGGCGGAGAATATCGCCTATACGCGATATGTGCTCGATGCGGGATTTTCGGGCGATTTCCTCGACGTGCTGGCCGCACTTGCCCCCTGCGTCATTGGATATGGCGAGATTGGCGCACGGCTGGCGGGCGAGGCGACATCGGACGCCTATCGCCCGTGGATCGATACCTATGCCGATCCGGCCTATCAGACCGTCTGTGCGGATGTGGGCGCGTTGATCGACAGCGCACTTGCCCGTCGCCTTGGCGAGAACTGGCGCGAGACACCCCGCGCCACCGCCCTCGCCCATCGCTTCGCGACTGCGACACGCTTGGAGGTCGATTTCTGGTCGATGGGGTTGCGCGGTGCTGGCACGCCATGACCACGCAGAGTCATCGTCGGACTCGTTCCGACGATCCATCCAACCCCATGCCGGATCACCCGAACGGCGACATGGACCCTCGGAACAAGTCCGAGGGTGACGAAAGCCGAGGGCATTCAGCGGCCCCGGCCATCACCCTCACCGGATCGTGCAGAATGGGCGATAAGCCGTTGTTCGGGCCGCTTGAACTGATGATCCCAGCGGGTTCGTGGACCTGCCTGCTCGGCCCGTCAGGTGTTGGAAAATCGACCATGCTACGGCTGATTGCAGGGCTGGAGATCGGCGGTCGTTTTGACGGTACGATAACGGCCAGCGATGGCGCATCCCTGACCGACCGCATCGCCTATATGGCGCAAGATGACCTTCTGTTTCCGTGGCTCGACATTATGGGCAACGCTACCCTCGGCGCGCGAATGCGGGGGGAAAAGCCCGACCGCGAGCGCGCCGCGCGCCTGATCGAGCAAGTCGGCCTCACCCCCTACGCCGCCCAGAAACCCGCGACCCTTTCGGGGGGGCAACGCCAACGTGCGGCGCTCGTGCGGACGATGATGGAGGACCGGCCCATCATCCTGCTGGACGAACCGTTCTCTGCCCTCGACGCCCGCACACGGGCCGAGATGCAGGAGCTTGCCGCCGACCTGCTGACGGATCGTACCGTGCTGCTCGTCACCCATGACCCGGCGGAGGCGGCCCGCCTTGGCACCACGCTGCACATTCTCGATGAAGGCGGCCTGACCACCCTGCCCGCGCCACCGACGCCCCCCGTTCGTGAGATCGACGCGCAAGAGACGCTGGCCTGCCAAGCGCGGCTGTTCCGTGCGCTGCGCGCCTCGCCGGAGGCCGCATGACCCGCCGTTGGATCGGACCCGTCGCCGCCACGGTGGTCGCGCTGACGGTCTGGCAAATGATCGTCTGGCTTGCCGATACCCCGGCCTTCATCCTGCCCGGCCCGCTGCGGGTGGCTGAGGCGCTGTGGCGCGATGCGGAGATCATTGCCGAGAATACGATGATCACCTTCGTCGAGATCCTGCTTGGCCTCGTTATCGGAGCGGCGCTGGGTATCTCGACGGCCATTCACCTGTCGCTGTCACCCACGGCGCGCACTTTTATATTGCCGGTTTTGGTCTTCAGTCAGGCGATTCCGGTCTTTGCCCTCGCCCCGGTGCTGACGCTGTGGTTCG
Organism: uncultured Neomegalonema sp.; assembly: GCA_937974055.1. GTDB lineage: Bacteria > Pseudomonadota > Alphaproteobacteria > Rhodobacterales > Rhodobacteraceae > JAHDDY01. Next base: position 2,040 of record CALJIU010000137.1, read on the forward strand.
GTTATGGGCTGTTGCCGAAGGTCATCATGGCGGTGTTGATCGTCTATTTTCCCGTCGCCTCCGCCTTTTATGATGGGCTGGCGGGGACGCCGCGCGGATTGATCGACCTTGCCCGCGTGATGGGTGCAAGCCGCACGCGGATCATGACACGGGTGCAAATTCCCGCCGCGCTGCCGTCGCTGGCCACCGGCCTGCGCCTCGCCGCCGTCTATGCACCCATCGGAGCCGTAATCGGCGAATGGGTCGGCGCGTCGCGGGGTTTGGGATATCTGATGATCTATGCGAATGGGCGGTCGAAGATCGACCTGATGTTCGCCGCCCTATTCGTGCTGGCCATTATGACGGTGCTGCTGCGCGCCCTGATCGACCTCATCTGCACCCGCTTTCTGTCACGTTGGACGGGCGAGACGACGAGGCCTGAGGGGTTGTAGGCTCAGGTTGCGCCCGCTGCACACCCGGCGGGCATGACCTTGCCAAGCCGCGCCATCTGCGCAACCGTCGTTTCGCGCCCGGTCAGGGTTGCGGCTTTGGGATCGCCCTTGCGAAAGACCCGAAAGACCTGTCGCATCGCGGTGTTTTCGGTACCGCCGATATAGCTGTCGACGATCAGGGAATCGCCGCAGAAACGATGCTTCACGCAATGGCCCATCGCGCCGAGCGTTTTCATCTGCGCACGGATCATGTTGGGCATGGCGGTGGCGAAGACATGGCTTTTGGGTTCCGCCGTATAGTTGCTCGCCGCCGGGTCGATGCAGAAGCCTTCGCCCTGACGCCTCATCGACCCACGCGATAGCAGGGTCAGCGGTTGGCGCCCCAGCTTGAGGATCGTTCGGTCGCTGACGGTCAGGACATTGTCTTGCATCGAAACGACATCTTGAATCGACATGCAGCTATGGCTTGCAGCGTCATAGCCGAGGCAACCCCGGTCGCCCACCTGAAATTCCGCAGCCGCGACAGGCGCGGTGCAGGCCAGTGCGACGATTCCCGCCAGTGCAAAGCGTTTCATCCGTGTTCCTCCTCATGGGCCTCGACCAAGGCCCGATTGTAAGCCCGGAGGGTGTCGATGTGGTAAAGCGCACCGATCAGCGTCTTGCCACCACCCTCATTCTCCGAAATCACGGGAATATATTCCAACTTGGACGAGAACATGGGCAACGCGGTGCCAAGCGTATCGTCCTTCATCAAGCTGACACCCTGTTCGATCAGATCCCAGCTTTGCGTTTCCGATGGGCTGCCCTCTGACCCGCGCGGCAACATGTGATTGGCGACGATCATGGTGTCGAGCAGGTATCGCTGTGGCCCATCACCCAGATGCAAACCGCGATTACCTAGACGCCAGTGAAAATAGCTGCGCTCGATGATCTGTTGCGTCAACACGGTCGAGACCGAGACCGACACCATCACCGCCACCGCCGTTTGATAGTCGCCCGTCAACTCGAAGACGATCAGCGAAGTAGAGATCGGCGCGCCCAGCACCGCCGCCGCCACCGCCCCCATGCCAGCCAGCGCGTACAAGCCGTAGGAACTGCTGAGATCGGGAAACAGCGATGTGGCGACGATGCCGAACGTGCCCCCCGTCAGCGCGCCCAGCATCAGCGATGGCGAGAAGACACCGCCACCAAAGCGCGTGGCCAGCGTCACCGATACCGCCGCCACCTTTGCCGCGATGACCCCCATCATCAGCCAAAACGGGAATTTCTCGTAGAGGACGGAGGATGTCGTTTCGTAGCCGACGCCGATAACCTGCGGGAAAACCAGCGCGATACAGCCGATGACAAAGCCCCCGGCGGCAGGTTCGAGCCAGAGCGGATAGCTCCACTTTTCCTGCGCCTTGTCGGTCAGGGTATCCGCCGCGATGATCGCGCTCATCAGAAAGGTCGCGGTAATCGCCGAGACAACGCCGAGCAGGGCAAAAGCAGGCAGTTCCCAGAATGTCTCCAGATTGCGGTCGGGGATCGCAAAAGCGGGAAAATCGCCCAAGTGATAGCGTGAGATCACCGCCCCCGCGACCGACGCGATGACGATGGGCGCGAAGGCCCGTACGGCGTAATACCCCAGCACCACTTCCAGCGCGAACAGCGCCCCGGCGATGGGGGCGTTGAAGCTGGACGATACCGCCGCCGCCGCCGCACAGCCGAGCAGGATGCGGGACTCGACGATATTGGTCTTGGCAAAACGCGAGAAAGCGGCGGCCAGCGTCGCGCCCAGATGGACGACCGGCCCCTCGCGCCCCGAACTCGCCCCGACGCCGAGGGACAGGGCCGAGACGACCGCCGAGATGATCCCCGTTCGCATCGACATGTCGCATTCGCGGATGCGTGCCGCCTCGATCACCTCCGCGACGCTCGCCACCCGTCCACTGCGGCTGAAATAGGCGAGGATCAGACCGACGCATAACCCGCCAAAGGTCGGCACGCTGAGGATGACCCACCAATCAAGCCGCGCCACCATCGTCTCGATCGCCGCTTCTGTCTCGCCGAAGAACAAGCGTTGCAACGCACTGATCGACCAATAGAACAATAGCGCGGCATAGCCGGATATCGTGCCGACCATCAGCGCCAGCACCCATAGCCACGGCTGGTCCCGACGAAACAGCCGCGCCCCGAACAGGCGAAGAAGCTCTCTCGTACTAATCCCGAAAAGGCGCTGCATCATACGTATCGTTGCTCGCAAACCCTGTGCTCAAGTGCAAGGATCATTGCCCGATACTATGAAGGAACCGCGACGATGCCGTAATTTACCGACAGATCATCCGTGCGCCGCCAAACGTCACGCACCGGGTCGTAGCCAAATCCCGCCTCATCCACGACCGAAAGGCCGCCCCCGGCCAATACGGTGTTCAGTTCCGCCGGAGTGGGGAATTTATTCCAGTCATGCGTTCCCCGTGGCAGCCAACCCAGCACATATTCCGCCCCCACGATGGCCAATGCATAACTGCGCGCCGTGCGGTTCAGCGTCGAAAGCGCGACCAATCCGCCCGGCTCGACCAACGTACCGAGCGCATCGGCAAAGGCGGCGAGGTCGGAGACATGCTCCACGATCTCCAGCGCCAGCACCGCATCGAACCGCTCGCCCGATGCGGCAAGGTCTTCCGCCGTCATGGCGCGATAGTCGATCTCCAACCCCATCGCATCGGCATGGGCGCGGGCGGCCATGATGCCCTCCTCCGCCGCATCGATGCCCGTGACGGTCGCCCCCATCCGGGCCAACGGCTCACTCAGCAACCCGCCGCCGCAGCCGACATCGAGCACGCGCAATCCGTCGAGCGCCCGGCGCGCATACGGATCGCGTCCGAACTGCGCGCAGAGATGATCGCGCAACCAATCGAGACGGATCGGATTCATTCGGTGCAGGGGTTTGAACGGACCGTCAGGGTTCCACCACGTTTCGGCAAGGGCGGCGAATTTGCCCACCTCGCCCGCGTCCACCGTTCCGGGACTCGTCCCCACCGTCTGTTGCATTCTACGGCTCCCTGCCCTACGTCCTGACTGTGTATATAGCGCCCGTCCGGCGGACGCCACGGTCAGGACCGCCCTATGAATCGCTCTCTCTATCCGATGATCGAGCCGCATATCCGGCGCAGGCTCAAGGTATCGGACCTGCATGAAATCTATGTCGAGGAATGCGGCAACCCGGACGGCAAGCCCGTCATCGTGCTGCATGGCGGGCCGGGCGCAGGGTGCAATCCGGCCATGCGGCGCTTCTTCAACCCACAGAAATACCGCATCATCCTGTTCGATCAGCGCGGCTGTGGCCGGTCGACTCCCAATGCGTGCTGCACCGAAAATACGACTTGGGATCTGGTCGCGGATATCGAGACGATCCGCGAGACGTTCGGCGTCGATACTTGGCAGGTCTTCGGCGGATCATGGGGGTCGACTCTGGCGCTGGCCTATGCCCAACAGCACCCGGATCGCGTGACAGAACTGGTCTTGCGCGGCATCTTCTTGATCCAACAAGAAGAAATCGACTGGTTCCATAATGGTGGCTGCGCCCGCATCCATCCCGAACTCTGGGATCAATTCATCTCGCCCATTCCGGAGGATGAACGCGGCGATATGGTCGCGGCCTATCACAAGCGCCTGTTTGGCGACGATCCAGCCGTGCAACGCGCCTGCGCCCGCGCATGGTCGCGGTGGGAGGGCGCAACGGTGACGATGGCCCCCAGCCCCTCGCGGATACAGGCGTTCGGCCATGACGATTACGCCCTCGCCTTCGCGCGGATCGAGGCGCATTACTTCCTGAATGGGGGGTTCATGGAGGAGGACGGGCAATTGCTGCGCGACCTGCCCCGCATCCACCATATCCCCGCAACAATCGTTCAGGGCCGCTTCGACGTCGTGACGCCGCCGGTGATGGCATGGCGGCTGCACCGGGCATGGCCTGGGTCGAAACTGGTAATCGCCCCGAATGCCGGCCACGCCGTCAGCGAACCGGGAATCGCGAGCGCCTTGGTCAATGCGACCGACGGATACGCATCTTAGCAAATCCGACAAACAATCCCCTTGACGCCCCCGCCTCGCACCCTTAATTCACCCCCGTGTTGGCGGAGTAGCTCAGTTGGTTAGAGCAGCGGAATCATAATCCGCGTGTCGGGGGTTCGAGTCCCTCCTCCGCTACCAGATTTTCTTTATATGTCAGTAAGTTGAGAGTACGCGCCTTCGAGCGTGTGGTCGGCCACAGCCCTTGGGTGACATATGGGTGTCATTCGCGATGCGCTCGTATGAGCGGGCTTGCAACGACTTGAAATAATAGCCACAGTATAAAGTATGCCTCGAAAAAAAAAACGTGACTTTACCGAGTTCTCTGGTTGACGCCGTTCGTGAGCAGCGGGCTGTACTACTTTTGGGGGCTGGAGCATCTTTTGGAGCGACGGATTCGAGAGGCACTCAAATCCCGACTACCAAGCCTTTGACTGATGCAATTTCGGATCAATTTCTCTCAGGAAAATTTAAGAAGAATGAGCTGTCTTATGTGGCGGGACTCGCCCGTTCCAAAGCAGGCACTTCAGTATTCGACCAATGGATGTCAGATCTGTTTGTCACTTTTGAGCCGACAGAAGCTCATAAGAAGCTTCCACTGTTCAATTGGAGAGCAATTGCGACCACAAATTATGATCTACTTGTTGAAAAAGCTTACGATTATGGTTCGACAAGCCAACAATCTTTAGTTGTACGATACAAAGACCAACAACCTCATGATGTGCAGAGAATGGAGTTTGAACGCCCGCTTTCATTCTTGAAGCTTCATGGATGTTCACGGCATGCTCTAGACTCGGACGTACCGCTGGTGCTGACGCCTGAGACCTACAACAGTCACGAAAAAAATCGTCAATTCCTATATGGTGATCTGGAGCAACTGGCTGCCGCGCAGCCAATAGTCTACTGCGGGCACAGCTTGAGCGATCTGCATATCCGACGCTTGTCCGAAGATGGAGAAAGGGAGCGCAGACCTTTCCATTATTTGGTCAAGCCAGATGTTGAGGAAGAGGAAATAGTTTACTGGGCGGAAAGAAGGGTTGAAGTCGTTCGCGCCACGTTCGCGAGCTTCCTTAATGCTCTAGAGGCGGCTCTTCCACCGTTGATGAGAATTCCACAACCACGCTCACATGATGTAGACAGACCATATCGCAAGTTCTTCGTTGTTAACGAAGAAGAGTCCGACCAGCTTCGAGCAGCGATGGATCATGATTTAAATTTTGTTCATTCAGCGATGGACGTATTGCCCGCAGAGGCCAAAGAATTTTACTCCGGTCATGAGCTTGAATGGGGGGCGGTTCGGAGAAACTTTGACGTTCATCGACGTGCATCGCACAATATCATCGAAATCATCGCGGAAACACCAAGCACCGAGCAGAGTCTTATCGTTCTGAAGGGGCCTGCTGGGTTTGGCAAAACCATAGCGCTACGGAGAGCTGCATGGGAACTCGGTACATCTCTCGACGAACTAGTTGTTTGGGCAAACGATGAAAGCCGCGTTTGGGCGAATGTTGTTCAAGAACTTCACGAACTTACTGGGCGACGGGTAATTCTCTTTTCTGACAGGGCTGCCTACAATGTTGGCAAGCTCTCCAGTGTGCTTGACGTTGCCGCTTCGAAGGCAATTCCATTGACGGTTGTAACCGCCGAGAGAGTCAACGAATGGTCGATGTACTGTCAGCCGCTAGAAAAGCACCTTCCAAACTTTGTCGAACTTAACCGACTTTCGAAACGTGAAGTTGAGGATTTAGTGGAGAAACTTGAACAACATAATTGTTTGGGTGCTTTAGCTCAGGAACCTCCAGAACAGCGTTCGACAATCATCTCGGAGAAGCTTGATCGACAACTTTTAGTTATTCTTCATGAGGTGACACGGGGCTTGCCGTTTGAACAGATCCTTAAGGACGAGTTTGATCGGCTTGCACCCCCAGAAGCTCAAACGCTCTACTTAGATATTTGTACGCTCAACCAATTTGATGTACCCGCTCGCGCAGGAGCGATCTCTAGATTGTCCGGCATCCGTTTTCGTGACTTCGAACTCGATTTCTTCGAGCCTCTAGAGGGGCTTGTCGAGACTACCTCAAGCCCAATTACTGGAGACTATGAATATCGCGCACGTCACGCACACGTTAGCGAGATTGTGTTTACGCAGGTTTGTCAAACGGATGAAGACCGGTCGGCGCAACTCACTCGGGTAATCGCTGCGCTCGACCCCGGGTACAGATCGGACTCGATTGCGCTCTCGGGAATCTTACGAGGGAGATCAATCGCGGAAACATTTGAAGACCCAATCCAAGCGCGGGATGTTTACGCGATTGCGCATCAAAAACATCCTAGCACAGCCTTTATTTTTCAACAGCGAGCGATCTTCGAGATGCATCATGCTCAGGGTTCTCTCGACAATGCTCAGGTCTCTATTGATACTGCTCTGCAAATGGAGCCCACACATGGGGGCTTCCTTCACACGCGCTCTCTAGTCTTGAGACGAATGGCTAAGGACAACAACTCGGAATTCGCTTCCAACTCACTCCGAAATCAGGCGAGGGCCGCACTCGACAAGGCTCCGGACCAGCGCAGCCCATACATTCTTACCGCAAGAGCTAATCTCCGTGTCGATGAATTTGAAGAAGCGCTGCGCCGTAACGGGGGGAAAGTTGACGGAGAGGCTATCGTCGGCAAGGCACTTGAGGACGCTGATAGGGCAATCGTACAAGCAAAAAATTCGGAACCAAACGAGCCTGAACTTCTGCGCGCGCAGGCACGTTTGCGGGAGTTGCTAGGGGATGATGACCATGCGCTTCAGCTTCTGAAGCGAGCTTGGGCGGCGATGCCAAAAGGGTCGGGGGTTGCCAAGCAGCTAGTACAGAGACTTGTGGATCGCGGATCACATGACGCCGCTTTGGATATTCTGGACGAGGCGATACAGCGTGACGCAACTGACCGAGGTTTACAATTCCTCGCAGCAAGGGTTTCGTTTGAGAGGTCTGGCGATCTGCATTGTGCGAAAGCTCTTATACATCTGAAGTCGTCGTTCGTGAATCGTGATAGGGAACACTGGAACAGATTTATTGCAGCTTCTCATGCGTTTGCGACCGGAAACTTTTCTTTTTCTAGCCAACTATTCAATGAATTACACTCAAGCGCCCCACCACCATTTCGACCTAAGCTTGGGGCAAGTTATCGTTGGCTAACCGACCCTCTGCGCAGTCGAACAGGAAGCATTATGAAAAGCCATGGTAGTTTTTTCTTCATCGCGCCCGATATTGGGTCGAAGCAAATTTATGCGCCGGAGAGCGCTAGTGAGCGAGAAAACTGGGACGAGTTAGATGTAGGTTCGAAGATTTATTTTGACCTTTCGTTCAATCGTCAGGGACCGATAGCGGCAAAGCTAAGACTTGTCTCATAGTGGATTTGCCGTTGTGAGCTTCGCCTCACTTCAACACGGTTCTCGCCTCGTTCTCGGCGGCGGAGCCTTTCGCCCATCGCCACGGCGTGCGCGGCTTACGTGACTTAGCCAGCGCAGGGTGCTTACCATCGCGGACGGCGCCACGTAGGCGTTCACGTGCCTCACGAGGATCGAGTTTCAGTTCCTCGCAAATAGCCTTGAGCGTAACGGTGTCAGACATGATCGCCTCCTTGGGTTGTGGACGATCAGACCAATAAGATCAAGCGCGAGGCCGTGTCAGGGATAACCCCGACAGCGAAGTGCTTTAGCTCACCTCGATAACCTGCTATCTCTCGTCTCGACGCGAAAGACGCATTCGCGTTGGGGCTTAGAAACCCCTGGTAATCCCCCCGTTTTTAGCGGGTGGCGTTGCTAGAATTCAGGCGGCGATTTTCAGTTTCTGTGCGGGCGTGATGCCGCCGATGGCCATGTTGGGTCTGTCGTTGTTGTATGTCCAGAGCCATTGCGTGGCGTGATC
>CALJIU010000138.1 GCA_937974055.1 uncultured Neomegalonema sp.
GCTCGCACCGGCCTTCGCCAACGCCTCTGCCAGATCGTCCCGCTGCCGGGGGGTCAGCAGCCACGGGTCAAACCCGATAACGGCCCCTTTGCCCGCCGCCTCGCGCAGCCAATCCCCCGCGCTCGTCTGCGCAATCGCAACGGTTTCATAGGCCGCGCCGTCCAGTTGATCCGCCGCCTGTATCGTATAGCGTCCGTCCACGAACACCGCTGCGCGTTCCATCAGCACGACCGCCTGCCCCGCCGATCCGGTGAAGCCGGTCAACCACCGTAGCCGTTCATCACGGGCGGCAACGTATTCACCCTGATGCGCATCGGCGCGCGGTACGACAAACCCATCCAGCCCCCGCCGCGCCAATTCCTCGCGCAAAAGAGCAAGGCGCGCGGCACCCTCGGAATGGGAAGGGGTTTCAAACGACTGATACATGCGAGGCGGTCCTGTGAGATGTAAGGCCCGCACTATGCCTTGTCGAAGCGGTCCGTGGCAAACGGTGTCATGTCGATATTCGGCGTGCGCCCCGCAATCATATCCGCCACCAGCCGTCCGGTCTTTGGCCCGGAGGTCAGCCCGATATGCTGCGCCCCGAAGGCGAACCATACTCCTTTCGCCTTCGTGCTCTGCCCGATCAGGGGCAGGCTGTCGGGGGTCGAGGGGCGACGCCCCATCCAGCTTTCGGTGCCGTCCCATGTCAGTGTCGGATAGATCCGTTTGATCCGTCGCTCGAATATCCGCAGCGGGGCGTCGCTGGCGGGCGCGTCGACCCCGCCAAATTCGACCAGCCCGGCACAGCGCAACCCGCCATCCATCGGCGTCAGCACGAATTTCGCATCCGACAGCATGTAGGGAATCGGCGGCATGTGGCTGGGGTTCTTGAGCACCAAATGATACCCACGCTCCGCCTCCAGCGGCACTTTATGGCCCAGCTTTTCGGCCAATCGCCGCGACCATACGCCCGACGCGACGACCACATGGTCGAACATATGCGTCTCGCCCGATACCGTCACCGATGGACGCTCGGCCCCCGGCAAGACCTCCGATATCTCGCCCAAGTTGAAAATGCCGCCTTCGCGACGGAATGTCTCCAGCAATGCGGCCAAATATGCCCCCGGATCGCGAATCCATCCGTGATCTTTCAGGACCGCCGCAAATCCTGCCTCCTCGCCAAGATTCGGGTCTTGCTCCAGCAGTTTCGCACGGCCCCATTCCTCCCATTCCGCCCCATGTTCCCGGCGAAGCGCAAAGCCCCAGGCATCCTTCTCGAAACCCGCCCGGTCTTTGTAGACATAGGCGTAATTGCCCGTTTCGATCAGCGCTGCCGCCGCCGTTCCCTTGGACAACGCCAAATGTTGATCCACCGAATCGCCGAGGATCGTATCCAACGCCCCTGCGATCTGCCGCACGCGGCTTTCCTTACCGTTCCGCAGAAACGGAATGATCCATGGAATTAACTTTGGCAGGTAAGACCACCGCAGGAATAGCGGCCCATCCCGGTCGAGCAGCATGGACGGGACATGGCGCAGCAATCCCGGCACCGAAACCGGCACCACCGCCGTCCGGGCCAAAATTCCCGCATTGCCATAGCTTGTCTGCTCGCCGCTTCCCGGTTCGACACGGTCGAACAGGGTCACATCATAACCATCCCGTTGCAGCCATAGCGCCGTCGAAAGACCCATGATACCCGCGCCGACGACGCCAATTTTCAAACCTGAATCCATGAAATCCCCCTATTTCTCCGGATTCACCGGTCTGTGTTCGGCAAGGCAAGCCAAACCCGAAACATCGATAACGCCATTCAACAGATGCGTGGAGGCCGTTGGCAACGCAACATATTTATGGAATCTTAAGAAAAGCGGCATCATTGTCGCCGCAATAGTTGACACTGCACGCACGTCGGGTTGAGTTTCGTTTGGTGTATAGTCACATCGGAGTTCGGGAGAATAGAATGAAAAACATGATTGGAATGGCCGTCGCTGCGACGCTCTCGGCGGGCGCGGCTGTCGCGGCTGAAAAATGGGATATGCCGATGGCATATTCCGACAGTAATTTCCACACCCAGAACGGCAAAGCATTCGCCAATTGCGTGCGCACCGGCACCGGCGGTGACATCGATATCACCGTGCATGGCGGCGGTTCGCTGTTCAAGGGTGGCGAGATCAAGCGCGCCGTTCAGACCGGTCAGGTCCAGATTGGCGAGCGCCTGCTTTCCGCGCACCAGAATGAAGAGCCGATCTTCGGTATCGACAGTATCCCATTCCTCGCCTCCTCCTTTGATGCATCGGAAAAGCTGTTCGCAGCCACCCGCGAAACGCTCGAAGCAACGCTGGAAGAGCAGAACCTAAAACTCCTCTATTCCGTGCCGTGGCCACCGCAGGGGTTCTACTTCAAGAAAGAAGTGAACAACGTCGCAGACATGAAGGGCATTAAATTCCGGTCCTACAACTCCGCCACCGCCCGCCTTGCCGAACTGACCGGCATGGTGCCGGTGCAGATCGAAGCCGCTGAAATCAGCCAGGCCTTCGCTACGGGTGTCGCGGAATCGATGATTTCTTCCGGCGCAACCGGCTATGACCGCAAGGTCTGGGAAAGCCTGACGCATTTCTACGAAGTCGACGGTTGGCTGCCCCGCAACGCGGTAATGGTCAATAACGACGTCTGGGAAGACCTCGATGAAGAGCACCAGAACGCCATTATGGGTTGCGCCGAACTCGCCGCCTATTCCGGGCTGTGGCGCTCGAAGCAATACACCGACTTCACCATGAAGGGACTTGCCGAAAATGGCATGACCGTCGGTGCGGCTAGCGACGAGTTGGTCGGTGAACTGCAAGAAATCGGTTCCACCATGACGACAGAATGGCTGAACGCAGCGGGTAAAACCGGTGCAAAAGTCGTCGAAGCCTACAAGAACGACTGATACGACCATCGCCCTCGCGCTATTCGCGCGGGGGCTTTTTGACGCCCTCCCCCTTACATTTCGGCCTTCGGAGCCTTCCTGATGAAAGACCTCGCAAAGAGTGTCTGCGACGTGGTCGAGATACTCGGCGTCGATTGCGATTGGCGCGCGACGCAGGCGGTCATCATCGCGATACCCGCTATCCTACTCGTCTTCCTGCTCACATGGTTGGGTACGCGCAAGCCGATCTTCCGAAAGATGCTGGACGGCCTCTACACGCTCGGCGGCATTATCTCGGCCCTCTTCCTGCTTGTCATGCTCGGTATCATCTGTGTGCAGATGGGTGCCCGCTGGTCCAGCGTCGCCTTCCCCGGCTCCACCAGCTACGCCGGATATTGCATGGCGGCATCCAGTTTCTTCGGCCTCGCCTATGCCTTGAATGCCGGCGCACATATCCGGGTCAACCTGATGCTCACCGCCCTTGGGCGTCGCCGCATATGGGGCGAGATCTGGTGTTTTGGCATCGCAGCCTACCTCGCCACCTACTTCGCGCGCTATGCGATCAAGGGTACGATGGAGTCGGTCCGTTGGAACGATATCAGCCAAGGACAGGACGCAACGCCCATGTGGATTCCGCAAATCGCGATGTGCATCGGCACGGTGCTGCTGGCCATCGCCGTTTGGGATAATTTCTTCCGGTTGCTGCTCATCGGGACATCGAACATCAAAGCGGAAACCGTCGCCGACGACGCCGAAACCGCCCCAGTGGAGGCGTAATGGAAGAGCTGTATCTCACGATTATCTTCGTCTTTGTCCTATTCCTTTTGCTCGGAACCGGCGTCTGGGTCGCGCTTGCCTTGCTCGGCGTTGCCGTTGTCGGGATGGAGATGTTCACCACCCGCCCGGCGGGCGACACGATGTTCACGACCATCTGGTCCTCCTCTTCCAGTTGGACCCTGACCGCGCTACCCCTGTTTATCTGGATGGGTGAAATCCTGTTCCGAACGCGCCTGTCCGAAGACATGTTCAAGGGCCTCGCCCCTTGGATGGCCCGCTTGCCCGGTGGCCTGCTACATACCAATATCGTCGGCTGTACCATCTTTGCCGCCGTTTCCGGCTCATCAGCGGCCACGCTGACCACCGTGGGCAAGATGTCGATCCCCGAACTGCGCAAGCGGGGCTACCCCGAATTCATGACCGTCGGCACGCTCGCGGGTGCCGCTACGCTCGGCCTGATGATCCCGCCGTCGCTGGCGCTGATCGTCTACGGTGTCACAATCAACGAATCGATCTCCAAGCTCTTCATGGCGGGCGTCTTGCCCGGCCTGACGCTGGCGGCGATGTTCATGGCCTATGTCGTGGCGTGGTACTACCTGTTCCCCAGCCAGCGGCCCAAGCCCGAAGCCGCCGTATCCCTGCGCGACCGCATCTATGCCTCTCGCTTCCTCGTCCCCGTCCTCGGCCTTATCATGCTGGTGATCGGATCAATGTATCTCGGCTATGCCACCGCGACAGAAGCCGCCGCCTTCGGCGTGCTTGGCTCGTTGTTCATGGCCCTGATGCAGCGCTCGCTGACCCCATCCACCTTCGCAGCATCCTTGATGGGCGCGGTCCGCACCTCGACGATGGTGGCCTTTATCCTAATGGGAGCAGCTTTCCTCGCCCTCGCGATGGGCTTTACCGGCCTGCCCCGCGCATTGGCCGAATTCATTGCGGAAAAGGACTATTCGCCCTTCGCCCTCATCGCCGCGCTGACGGTGTTCTACATCATTATCGGCTGCTTCCTGGATGGTATCTCTTCCATCGTACTGACGATGGCCGTGGTCGAGCCGATGGTGAACGTGCCCGCCTTCCGCGAACTGGGCTTCGACATGATCTGGTTCGGCATCTTCGTCGTCGTGGTGGTCGAGATGGCGCAGATCACACCGCCCATCGGCTTTAACCTGTTCGTGATGCAGGGTTTGACAAAACACGAGATCGGCTATGTCGCAAAGACCGCCGCGCCCATGTTCCTGATTATGGTTCTGATGGTCGTCGTGTTGGTGATGGTGCCCGAACTTGCGACATGGCTGCCCGAAAGTATGCGGAACACCCCTCCGTGACGTCGATTCCGCATATGGCCCTGCAATCGCTTGAATGGATGGGCCGTAATGCACGCTGGACGCTTGTGGCTGGCATCTTTGGCGCGTTGTTGTTTCAAGGTGTGGGCGAGGTATTGCGGCCTGCCCTGCCATGGTTCGTAGGCATGATCTACGCGCTCGCCATGATGCGCATCGACCTGCCAGCGATGGCGCGCCGCGCGCTGCATCCCACCCGCGCGTTGCGTACATTGGGACTGTCCCTCGCGATCATCGTCGCGACCCCGGTCACCCTGTGGCTCGGTGCCTACGCCCTAGGTCTCCCTGCCGATATGCGCACGGCGCTGGTATACGCCCATGCCGCACCACCCATCGCATCCTCGGCGGGCATTTGCCTGCTGATGGGCCTCGATGCCGTTCTCGCCCTCGAAATATCCATCGTGGCCAGCCTTATCACGCCCATCGTTGGACCCGTCGTCGTGCTCGTTCTGCTCGGCGATACCGTGGCGTTGGATGGTATAGCGCTTGCCGGTCGCCTTGCCCTGATCATTCTGGGCGGCACAATCGCCGCGATGCTTATCCGCAGCACGCTCGGCGCTGATAAGATCGAACGCAATCGAGTTGCATTCGATGGCGTCACGGCAATCGGGATGCTGCTTTTTCTGTTACCTGTGTTCGATGGTGTCGTGGCACGGGTGATCGCTAGCCCGTCCCTCGCCCTCTGGCTGTTGGCCTTGGTGGCCAGCATCAATTTCGGCCTGCAATACCTCGCCTATCGGGCCAGCCGCCGGGTGGCAGACGACCGTATCGCCGGGGCGACGGGTATTCTGTGGGGCAATCGAAACGTCACCCTCTACCTCGCCTCGGTACCCGATAACCCCCTCTTCACGCTCTACGTCGCGCTCTACCAATTCCCGATGTACTTCACCCCATTGGTAATGCGTCGCCTCTATGCAATTGGCGGCAAGCCATTTACCGGCTCTTGACAAAAGACCTGTATGCTTGAGTTATCGGCATCACAGGCATTCGCCTCCCTGACATCGCCAATGCGTAGAAAAGGATCTTCGATGCCAGGTCTTGCCCTCAAGTTGGCACCTCGTGAACAGGTTCTCATCAACGGCGTGGTCGTCGAGAACGGGCCGCGTCGCACGCAGATCGTCATCATGACCGAAGACGCCGCCGTCCTGCGGATGCGCGAGGCACTAGAGCCATCCGAGGTCATCGGTCCGGCTACCCGCGCATATTTCGCGGCTCAGACGGCATTGGCCGGCTTTATTCCGAAAGACGGGGCTGACCACGATGCCCTTGCCAGCTTCGATCACCTTGCAGCGCATTATCGGGACGAAGGCATGAAAAAAGCCGTTTCCGATGCGCGAACTGCCTTCGATATGGGCAATTTCTACCGTGCGATGCGCTGCCTCAAACCCTGCATACTGGACGAACAGGCGCGTCTGATAAAAACCTGAAATTAC
>CALJIU010000139.1 GCA_937974055.1 uncultured Neomegalonema sp.
TTGGAAACGGGATTGATATCATCGATCAACCCGGCATCCTTCAGAAACGCTTCAAACCGCACATAGCGCCCGGCATCCAGCGCGGCGGGGCGCAGGGCAAAGCGGGGCAGGGTGTCGGCCCATGCCCGCGTGTTCAGCTCGTCCTGCAATTCCTTGGAGGTCGCGGCAAAAATCTCGCGGCTCTTTTCCGGATGATTGACGATGTATTGCGTGGCCAGTTCGGTCGCGGCGAGGAAACGGGCAATCGCATCGTCATCGCGCTCATCGGCATTGGCCACGTAGATCAACTCGTCATAGGAGGGCAGGCCCTCTTCTTCGGGATAGAAGCAGCGCCCCTTCACCCCTTCGATATCCATCTGGTTCAGCTCGAAATTGCGAAAGGCACCGATCACCGCATCCACCTGACCGCTCATCACGGCGGGCGAGAGGGACCAGTTGACGTTGATCATCTCGACGTCTTCGATGGTCATGTCATGGGGGGCGAACATCGCGCCCAGCACGGCTTCCTCGACCCCGGCGACCGAGTATCCGATCTTCTTGCCGCGCAGGTCGGCAATGGTCTTGATCGGCGAATCATCCTGCACCAACAGGCAGTTGAGCGGTGTTGCCACCAAGGTACCTACGCGCACGAGTGGCAAGCCCTCATGGATTTGCAAGTGGAGTTGCGGCTGGTACGACACCGCCATATCGGCCTTGCCCGCCGCGACCATCTTGGGCGGGTCTGACGGGTCGGCGGGGGCGATGACTTCCACTTCGAGGTCGACATCGGCGAAATAGCCCAACTCCTCGGCCACGATGATCGGGCCGTGGTCGGGATTGACGAACCAATCGAGGATCAGTGTCAACTTGTCGGCGGCAATAGCCGGGGTGGTGAGCGAAATCGCGGCGGCGGCAAGCGCGGCGCGCATGGCGGTCAGGGTCATGGCATCGGTCCTGTATCGAGAAAAATGAACTGATCACAGATGATACGCGGGTGACGGAACGCGGAACCGTGTGTGCGGTTTTTCATCGGATCGGCTCCCGTTCCCTCCGCCGGTATCAACCGGATCAGGTTCGATGGGTCGGCTTTCGCCTCTCAGCCCGGACGGGCACCCCAACGGATGCATCTTAGATATGCGAGAAGGTACGCCTGTGCAAGCATCCGTGACACAGCCGCGCAAGGGCGTGCCCCGCTTGCCGCCGGGCGAATGGAGACATATGTTCCGGGCATATTCAGTAGGCAGGACGGGACGACATGGCCGAAAAGAAAAAGCGCGCATTATTCGAGGATGCGACGGCGCAGAAGGACGAACCCGCCATCGTGTCGGCCCCGCGCGATACCAACCGTGACCGGCACCGCATCGCGATGTGGCAGTTCGTCATCGCGGCGCTGGTGGTTCTGATGATCGTCGTGGGCGGTCTGACCCGCCTGACGGATTCGGGCCTGTCGATTACCGAATGGAACCTCGTCACCGGCGTGATGCCCCCGCTTTCCGCCGAAGGCTGGGCAAGCGAATTCGCCAAGTATCAGAAAATCCCCGAATTTACCGAGATGAACTACGATATGGGATTGGCTGAATTCAAGGTCATCTACTGGTGGGAATGGGGGCATCGCTTCCTAGGGCGCATCATTGGTCTGGCCTACCTCATACCCTTCGCCATCTTCTTCTTTCGCAAGCAAATCCCGGCGGGTTGGACGGGCCGTCTGTTGCTGCCCGGTGTGCTGATCCTCGTGCAAGGCGTGATCGGGTGGTGGATGGTGTCATCGGGCCTGACCGAGCGGGTCGACGTCGCGCCGTACCGGCTTGCGGTGCATCTGGGCGTCGCCTTCGTGATCTTTGCGCTATTGGTCTGTAACGGCTTGCGCCTGTCACGCCCCGACCATGCCTCGCTCGCCGCACGGCGGCAACGGATGCCCGGAATGGTCAGTGCCATCAGTATGATAGGCGGGCTAACCTTCCTGCAAATCTTGGCGGGCGCGCTGGTTGCGGGGCATGATGCGGGGCGAGGCTACACCGACTGGCCGTTGATGAATGGTGCGATCATTCCGCCCGAAGCGACTGAAATAACGCCCTTCTGGCGCAACATCTTCGAGAACCCGGCCCTCGTGCAGTTCGACCACCGTATCATCGGCTATATCCTGTTCGCCGGGATCATCTGGCTGTGGTTCCGCAGCCGAAAGTCCGGCCATGCCGCGCTCAAGACTTGGACGACATGGGTGCTGGTCGTGGCGACGGGGCAAATGCTTTGGGGCATCCTCACCGTCCTGAATGGCGCACCGCTATTCTACGCGATTATCCACCAACTCGGCGCGGTCGTGCTGACATTCGTATTGGTACGCGCCCGGTACGAAGCGGCCTATCCAGCCGAACAAAAGATCGCACGGGCATGAGCGCGCCGGTCCTCGACAGCCGGGAATTGCATGATTTCCTCGCTGGCGAGTTTCCGCAGATCGTCGATCAACTCGCCATCGAAGAGGTGGCGTCGATGACCGCGCGGATGCGCCTGCTCTGCGATGATCGGCACCTGCGCCCCGGTGGCACCGTCTCTGGCCCGTCGATCATGCTGCTGGCGGACGTCACCTTTTACGTCGCGATCCTCGCCATGATCGGGCGCGAGGCGCTGACCGTGACGACCAACATGAATCTGACCTTCCTGCGCAAACCCGCAAAGGAAGACCTGATCTGCGATGCGCGTATCCTCAAACTGGGGCGACGTCTCGTATCGGGCGATTGTTTGCTTTACAGCGCGAGCGGCTCGCCCGACAAACCCGTCGCCCATGCCACCGTCACCTATGCCCGACCCTGAATCCGGAGTACCCGATGTCCAATCCGTTCCTCGAAGACTGGTCCACCCCCTTCGGCATCCCGCCCTTCGACCGGATCGGGACACAGCATTTCGGCCCGGCTTTCGACATGGCCATCGCGGAATGGCGTGCGGAAATCGAGGTGATTGCGACCAATCCCGCCGAGCCGACCTTCGCCAATACCGTGACGGCGCTGGAATTGAGCGGCGAGCGGCTGGATCGGGTGGCGGGCGTGTTCTTCAACCTCTGCAGCGCGGATACCTCGCCGGAATTGCAGGAGATCGAGGCGAATGTCGCGCCTG
>CALJIU010000140.1 GCA_937974055.1 uncultured Neomegalonema sp.
CGCCGTGGCGATGTCTTCGGGCGCGACCAACACGGGCGCGTCATCGGGGGCAAAACCGGCATCGGTGACGATAGGCATGGTGTTCCATTCCACTGTAATGAGAAGTCCGCTCGACCCTGTGGCTACTTACCCCTTCCCCCCGCTTGCAGGGGGGAGGTTGGGAGGGGGGCTTAGGAAGCGCAGTGATTCCAATCGAAGAGTATCAGGCCGCGTAGAGGGCGTGCTTGAAGGGGTCCGCGCCGAGGCGGCGATAGGTGTCGATAAAGCGTTCGTCGTCATTCGCGCGCCGTTCCAGATAGGCATCGACCAGCCGCTCGATTGCCGGACCGACCTCATCCGCCGACATGCCCGGCCCGGCGCGTTCGCCCACCGCCATCGTCTCGGTATGATCGCCGCCCAGCGTAATCTGATAGCTTTCGATCCCCGATTTCTCCAGCCCCAGAATACCGACATGGCCGACATGGTGGTGGCCGCAGGCATTGATGCAGCCGGAAATCTTGATCGTGAAGCTCCCGATGGCCTTCGCCCGTGCCGGTTCCGCAAACCGCTCCGACAGGTCTTGCGCCACCGGAATCGACCGTGCCGTCGCCAGCGCGCAATAATCCAGACCGGGGCAAGCGATGATATCGGTGATCAACCCCGCATTCGCCGCCGCCAGTTCCGCCTGCTGCAAGGCCGCGAAGACCGCTGGCAAATCGTCCCGCTTCACATGGGGCAGGATCACGTTCTGCTCGTGACTGATGCGCAATTCGTCATGGCTGTATCGCTCGCCAAGGTCGGCAAGCGCGTTCATCTGCGCCGTCGTCGCATCACCGGGGGCCTCACCCGTGCCTTTGATCGCGACCGTCACGATGGTGTAGCCGGGGGCGCGGTGCGCGCTGGTATTATTAGCAACCCAAGCGGCAAGTGCCGGATCAGCGGCCATCGCCGCATCCAGCGTCTCACTGGTGGCGGGCAGGTCGGCAAAATCGGGGGCTGCGAAATAGGCTTCGATCCGGCGCACCTGTTCCGGGTCGGGCTGCACCAGCGGCCCGCCCTCCTCGCGCATCTGACGCTCGAACTCGGCTTCGACCTGCGCGCGCATCTCCTCGATCCCCGTCTCATGGACCAGAATCTTGATACGGGCCTTGTACTTGTTGTCCCGCCGCCCATTCAGGTTATAGACGCGCAAAATCGCCTCCAGATACGGCAGCAGGTCGGCTTTCGGCAGAAAGTCGCGAATGACCTTGCCAATCATCGGCGTGCGGCCCAAACCACCACCAACGATCACCTCGTAGCCCGGATTGCCCTGCGCATCGCGCAGCATCCGCAGCCCGATATCATGCGCCTTCGTCACCGCCCGGTCATTGGGCGAGCCGGTCACGGCGACCTTGAACTTACGGGGCAGATAGGCAAATTCGGGATGGGCCGTCGACCATTGCCGGATCAACTCCGCCGTCGGGCGCGGGTCTTCGATCTCATCCACCGCCGCACCGGCGAAATGGTCCGCCGTGACGTTTCGGATGCAGTTACCGCTGGTCTGGATCGCGTGCATCTCCACATCGGCCAGCGCATCGAGGATATCACCCACATCGGTCAGCTTGGTCCAGTTATACTGGATATTCTGGCGCGTGGTGAAATGGCCGTAGCCCTCGTCCCACCGCTCCGCAATCATGGCCAGCGTCCGCATCTGGCGGCTGTCCAGTGTGCCATAGGGCACCGCAACGCGCAGCATATAGGCGTGCAATTGCAGGTACAGACCGTTTTGCAGGCGCAAGGGCTTGTACTCATCCTCGGTCAGCGCGCCGTCGATGCGGCGCTGCGTCTGGTCCCGAAACTCGGCAACACGGGCGCGCACATAGTCATGGTCGAATTCGTCGTAGCGGTACATGGTAACTTACCTCGCTGCCCCGGCCTTGAGCCGGGGCCTTCTTGAAGGAGACCCCGGCTCAAGGCCGGGGCAGCAAATCTCTAGATTCCCCCACTCGCCGCCAAAGGCTCACGCCGCTCAGGGTTCGCGGCTTGCTTGCCCAGATCGGGGCGCGTGGATGGCCCGCGCGTGCGAAATTTCTCGCGAAAATGCGTCGGGAAGGGTCGCCCATCATCATCCAGCGCCACATCGGCCAGATACGGCCCGACGACCTTCGCCTGCTGCGGTTCGGCGCGGCCCATCAGGGTTTCGCCCTCCTCCGGCGTATGCGCGATGGCCGCTTCGGCCAGCTTGCGCGTCCAGCCGCCACCCGAATTCATATAGACCACATCCCCGATATTCAGGTCGTTGGCACTGACGATCTTGGGTTTGAATTCCTTCGCCATATCACTGGCCTCCAGTTGCGGGGATGGGATCGGCGATATCGTCCGCCGCCGCCATGGCCTGACGCGGTGACAGGCCTAGGAACAGGATGGCGGGGCCGGTAATGCCCGCGCCCGCCAAGGCATCGGGCAAACGGTCGAGGGTCGTCGCGACGATCTTCTGGTCACTGCGCGAGACATTTTCGATGGCCGTCACCGGCGTATCGGCTGCGGCCCCATGCATCAGCAGCCGCCCTGACAGAAAGCGCGACGCCCGCACCCCCATATAGATCGCCGCCGCCTGCCCCGGCTTGGCCAGCCCGCGCCAGTCATGCTCGGCAAAACCCGCCACATCATGCCCGGTCAGCAGGCGGAACGACGCATTGCGCCCCCGCCGCGTCCAGCTCACCCCGATACTCGCCGCCGCCGCCGATGCCGCCGTGATGCCGGGGATGATCGTAAACGGGATACCGGCGGCGTCGAGCGCGTCCATCTCCTCGTCCAGCCGCCCGAACACCGCCGGATCGCCAGACTTCAGGCGCGCGACATGGGCACCATTCGCCGCGTGCTCCACCATCAGCGCGTCGATATCTTCCTGCTTCCACGATGCGCCATTCGGATTTTTCCCGACCTCGATGACGATGGCCTCACGACGGGCGAGTTCGAGGATGTCGGCGGAAACGAGCCGGTCATGGATCACCACATCCGCCTCATGCAGCACATTCCGCGCCTTGAGTGTCAGCAATTCTGGATCACCGGGACCAGCACCGATCAGCGCCACGGTGCCGGTTTCGGGGGCTTCCTCGGATATATCGGCAACCAGCGCATGAAGGGCCGCGACCACCGCCTCCTCGCCGCCCACCTCCAATGCCTGCGGGCCGACCTCATCGTAGTACCGCGACCAGAAACGGCGGCGAATACGGCCATGTGGCAGGGCGTTGGCGGCATCGCGAAACCCCTGCCCAATGCGCGCCAGCGTGCCTAGGCTGTGCGGCAACCGCTCCTCATTCTCCGCCTTGATCCGCCGGGCCAGCACTGGGGCCGCGCCTTCCGTGCCGATGGCGATGGTCACGGGGTCGCGGTCCACGATGGCCGGGGTGATAAAATCGCTGTCTTCGAGATTGTCGACGATATTGACCAGCGCCCCTGCCGCATGACCGATGATGGCCGCGCGCGCGTCTTCGACCGCATCCTCGTTCGCGCCGTAGACCATGGCCGCGCAGAGCGCGTCGCCGTGATCGATGGGGCGGTCGATATGGATCAGACGGCGTTCAGTGGCCCAACGCGCAATCTGTGGGTGAGGTGCAGCGCCGTACACCACCGTGGTGGCCTCGGTCTTGAGCAGCAGGCGCAGCTTTGCCACCGCTGTCTCGCCCGCGCCCGAAACGACGACCCGCCGCCCACGCAAATCTCTGAACAATGGAAAATGCCGCATGGCCCCACCTTTCTCGTTGAAGAAAGAGATAGAACTATTTCCCAGCACAGGGAAGCCACGGACGCAGGGTAAGACCTAGGTTCCGATATGCAATCGAAATACATCGGTAGCGTTCTCATTTCAGCAAAAAAACCGGATGGCGGATCGTAAAATGCCATATCCTCGATGGACATCGTTTTCGATACCCAGAGTCTCAAATACTGTTACCCGAAGACCACGCACAGCTACGTCAATTTACATAACTGCATATTTTTCGCGTTGCAGCCTTGATTTGCTGCAGCGCACAATGCATATCTCTCCCATGACGTTCGCGTCATCGTCCTTCGGGACGTTTCCTCCCTAGACTCGGGCCGCTATTGCAGCGGCCCTTTTTTTTGGAAATTTTCTATTCCGCCGCCATGGTCGAGACGAGCCGATGCGGCAGCGCGGCGAGTTCCGCCACGATCGGCTCTATCGCACGTTTCAGCGCGGTATAATTCGCATTCGGCACCACACGCTTCTGGTCGAGATACAGCCCCCGGTCGATCTCGATTTGCAGGGCATGACGATTGCGCTGGGGCGCGCCGTATTGTTGGGTGATATACCCCCCTGCAAAGGGCGCATTGCGGCCCACCCGGAACCCGGCGCCCTTGAACAGGGCAAAGGCCGCGTCCGAAATCTCGGCTCCGGCGGCACTGCCATAACAATCCCCCAGCACGATCTCGGCCCGCCGCGCGCCCCGCCGCGTGTTGTCCGACGGCATGGAATGGCAATCGATCAACAACGACACCCCGAAAAGGGTATCGGCCCGGTCGAGGCAGGCCGTCAATCTGCGATGGAAGGGGCGATAGCAACACTCGATACGCGCCGCGACCTCGTCCAATGACAGCTTACCATCATAGATCGGCGTCCCCTCGGCCACGATGCGCGGCACCACCCCCAGCCCGGCGGAAACGCGCACAGTGCGCGGCTTGCGGTTGGGCAGGCGGGCGATCAGGTCGGGGTCCAGCTCATCCTCGGCGCGGTTCGGATCGATAAAGGCACGTGGAAATTCGGCGGCAAGCAGCGGCGCACCATACCGGGGTGCCATCGAGAAAAGATCATCGACAAACGCATCTTCCGATGCCCGCAGCGTCAGATCGTCCAGTCGGGATTTGCGTTGAAAGACATCGGGATACCTCCGCCCGCTATGGGGTGAACTGAACACGGCAGCACTCGTTAACCGCCCCGGTTCCCCCATAGAAACCGGCGCACCGACCCATCCGCATAATGCCGAAGACGCAGATTCCGTCATTGCCGCCCCGATTAATTCCAACGTCGTTCATACGATGTTTATGCGAAGCGGCCAGCATCGCCAACTGAAACAATCTTCGGCCACGGCTCGATTTCCCGTGCGTATCGAATTGAAGGGACGTTTTCGGATGGCACAAGTGATGCTGGCGACACGGAATGACGAACTGCGCTCGTACCTTTGCGAGAAGCTGAAACGATGCGGCCATGCCGTCACGCGGGTTGCCGATCTGGATTCGGCCCTCACGATCCTCGGCGAAGCGGCCTATGACATGCTGCTGACCACGGTTGATATGTCGAAGCCCGAAGAGCTGGAATTCGCGCGCACGGCGCAAGAAATCGACCCGGAAATGCGGATCATGTTCATCACCGGGTTCTCGGCAGTCGCCGTAAAACGCCCCGATGAAGACCGCAGCACCGATGCCCTGCTCGGTGAGCCGGTCCACCTGATGCGCCTGCCCGAAGCGGTCGAGCGTCTCGTCGCCGCATAAAGCGATTTTCGGGCTTGCAACGCAGCGGTTGGAACGCTAGATCACTGCGACGACGGAAGGCAGCGCTTTCCAGACTTTCTGTGGCCCGTACCAATCGCGGGTTTCAGGGCGCGTAGCTCAGTGGGAGAGCACCTCGTTGACATCGAGGGGGTCGCAAGTTCAATCCTTGCCGCGCCCACCATATTTTTGAATGACTAGACGCAGGCGGCAGCACGATGAAAGTACGTAGTTCACTTCGGTCTCTCAAGAACCGCCATCGCGATTGCCGTGTCGTGCGTCGCAAAGGCCGGGTCTATGTGATCAACAAAACCCAGAAGCGTTTCAAAGCGCGTCAGGGCTGATCCACAGGGCCTCGCGGCTCTGACAGATTCAACCCGCTTCTCAGGAAGCGGGTTTTTTCGTTTGTACCGATGAAGACAGCAAAACGCCCGCTCCTTTCGGAGCGGGCGTCGTCGTTACAGCCGTTCGTGTAGTGATACCATGCCCACTTGATTGGTTCGGTGTACTCCTCCCCCCCGCTTGCGGGGTGAGGGGGGTAAAACGAACCGAGCCAATCAAGCGGATTTCGTATGAGATCAGGAAGCGTCGCCTTCGATGGTCGCCGTAGTTGCACCCGTCGCGATCTGGATCGTGCGGGGCTTCAGCGCCTCTGGCACTTCCCGGACGAGATCGACATGCAGCAGGCCGTTTTCCAGCCGCGCGGCGCTGATCGTGACGTGATCGGCGAGGTGGAAACGACGCTCGAAACCACGCTCGGCAATCCCACGATGCAGGATGCGCGCGGTTTCCTCTTCGGAGCGCGGCGCTTTCTTGCCGGTGATGACCAGTTGGCCCTCACGCGATTCGACGTTCAGATCGGTTTCCGCGAAACCCGCCGCCGCAACGGTAATGCGGTAGGTATCGTCGCCGGTCTTCTCGATATTATAGGGGGGGTAGGTCTGGGTACCCGTCTCCGCACTCATCGCCCGGTCAAGCAGGGCGGCCACACGGTCGAAACCGACGGTATTGCGGTAGAGGGGGGCTAGGTCGAACGTACGCATATCATATCCTCATTCAAGCGATACAAGATCTGGTGCCCTCCGGCATCGGCAGGGCTACATGCGGAGCCTATTGGCCTCCGATGATCGAGATTTGGGGAATAAGCGTCCTGCGTTCAAGGGCGTAGAGCGCAAAAAAAGAGCGGCCCGAAAGCCGCTCTTCTATCAGTCATTCCCGTGGGAACGGGAATCTCTCTACACTCACGAGATCACTACGACAGTGCCGCAATCGCCCGCTTGGTCATCACCTTCACCAGATTCGCCCGGAAAGCCGGGGTGGCGTGCAGGTCGTTGGACATGCCGTCCGCCGAGACTTCAACACCGTCCACCGCACTGGCCGAGAAGTCCGACGACAGGGCCTGTTCCAGACCCGCATGACGGAAGACACCATCGGCCCCTGCGCCCGTAACGCCAACGCGAACCGACCCATCGCCCATCTTCGCAAGGAAGACGGAGGTGAGCGAGAAGCGCGACGCGGGTTGCTCGAACTTCTGGTAGGTCGATGCGGTCGGGATGGGGAATTTGACCGCCGTGATGACTTCGCCTTCGTTCAGGGCCGTGGTGTAGAGACCCTGAAAGAAGTCATCCGCCGCGATTTCACGCTGGTTCGTCTCAATCGTCGCGCCCAGAGCGAGGGCCGCTGACGGATAGCACGCCGCCGGGTCGTTATTCGCGAGGCTACCACCAATCGTACCCCGATTGCGGACCTGCGGGTCACCGATTTTCGCGGCGAGTTCGGTCAGACCGGGGATCGCAGCCGCCACATCGGCGCTGCTGGCCACGGCACCATGAGTCGTGCCGCCGCCGATGACGAGCATATCGCCCATGCGGCGAATACCCTTCATCGAATCGATGGCCGAGAGATCGACGAGGGTCGATGGCGCGCTAAGACGCTGTTTCAGGACGGGAATAAGCGTTTGCCCACCCCCCATCGCCACTGCGCCTTCGGTGCCCAGCGCCTCGACGGCAGCGGACAGATCGGTTGGTTTGGTGTAATCGAAGTTATACATATCCGGTCTCCTTATTCCGCTGCCTGTTTGACGCTGGCTTCCTGAATCGCGGTCCAGACGCGCAGCGGGGTCACGGGCATATCGATATGGTCGATGCCGTAATCCCGGAGTGCATCCACCACCGCGTTGACCACGGCGGGGGGCGAACCGATGGCCCCGGCTTCGCCGCAACCCTTCACGCCGAGCGGGTTGTGGGTACAGGGCGTACCTTCCGCCGTTTCAACGTTGAAGCTGGGCAGATCGCTCGCGAGAGGCATGGCGTAATCCATGTAAGAACCGCTGACGAGCTGACCGTGCTCATCATACGCGGCGTTCTCCAGCATGGCCTGACCGATGCCCTGCGCCAGACCACCATGGACCTGACCTTCGACGATCATCGGGTTGACGACGTTGCCGAAGTCATCCGATGCGCTGAGAGCGACGATCTCGACCTTGCCGGTTTCCGGGTCGACCTCGACCTCGCAGAGATAGGAACCTGCGGGATAGGTGAAGTTCTTCGGATCGTAGAAGGCCGTTTCCTCCAGACCCGGCTCGATTTCCTCGATCGGGTAGTTATGGGGAACGTAGGCAGCGAGCGAGACTTCGGCGAAGGCTTTCGCCTTGTCGGTGCCTGCGACCTTGTACTGGCCATCCTCGAAGATGATGTCGCTTTCGGCTGCTTCCAGCAGATGCGCGGCGATCTTCTTGCCCTTCGCGACGACCTTATCGACGGCCTTGACGATGGCCGAACCACCGACCGCCAACGAACGCGAGCCATAGGTACCCATGCCGAAGGGGATCTTGTCGGTATCGCCGTGGACGATCTCGATCTGATCTTCGGGAATGCCAAGCGCGTCGGAAACGACCTGCGCAAAGCTGGTTTCATGGCCCTGACCGTGGCTGTGCGAGCCGGTCATCACCGTGACCGAGCCAGTCGGGTTCACGCGGATGGTCGCCGCTTCGTACAGACCCGCGCGCGCGCCCAAAGCACCGACGAGCGACGACGGGGCGATGCCGCAGGCTTCAATGTAGCAGGAAAGCCCGATTCCGCGCAGCTTGCCGCGTGCGGCGCTTTCGGCCTTACGCGCCTCGAAACCCTTGTAATCGGCCATTTCGAGCACGGCATCGAGGGTCGCGTCGTAATCGCCGGTATCGTATTGCAGCGCGACGGGCGTGTCATATGGGAAGCTGCGGATGAAGTTCTTGCGGCGCAGTTCCGCCTGATCCATCCCCAATTCCTGCGCGGCCTTATTGATGATCCGCTCCAGCAGGTAGGTGGCCTCTGGCCGCCCTGCTCCACGATAGGCATCGACCGGCACGGTGTTCGTGAACATCGCGCGCACGCGGCAGTGAACCGCTGGGGTCAGGTACTGACCGGCCAGCAGCGTGCCGTGCAGCCATGTCGGAACGCAAGGGGCGAAGGTGGACAGATACGCACCCATATTCGCGCGGGTATCGGCGCGCAGGGCGAGGAACTTGCCCTCGGCATCCATCGCCAGTTCGGCTTTCGTCACGTGGTCACGGCCATGCGCGTCGGAGATGAAGGCTTCCGAACGGTCGGAGGTCCATTTCACCGGACGCTTGAGCTGGGCGGAGGCCCAGGTAACGAAGGCTTCTTCGGCGTAGTGGAAGATTTTCGTGCCAAAGCCGCCGCCCACATCGGGGGCGTAGACGCGGAGTTTATGCTCCGGGATCGACAGGACGAAAGCACCCATGAGCAGGCGGATGACATGCGGGTTCTGCGACGTGGTGTAGAGCGTGTAGTGATCCGCATCCTCATCGTAATCACCAAGGGCGCAGCGCGGCTCCATCGGGTTCGCCACGAGACGGTTGTTGATGAATTCGAGCGTGGTGACGTGGGCCGCTTCGGCAAATGCCTTGTCGGTCGCCTCGCCGTCGCCCAACTCCCAGTCATAGCAGAGGTTGTCGGTTGCCTCGTCATGCACGGCGGAGCCGATGGTTTCGGCAGTGCGCATATCGACGACGGCGGGCAGATCGGTCATGTCGACTTCGATCAATTCCGCAGCGTCACGGGCCTGCTGATAGCTTTCGGCGACGACGACCGCGATGGGGTCGCCCACATGGCGAACCTTGCCAATGGCGAGGATTGGGTGCGCAGGCTCCTTCATCGGGTTGCCATGCTTGTCGGTGATTTCCCAACCGCAGGGCACGCCGCCAAGGCCCGCTTCTTCGATGTCCTTGCCGGTGAAGACGCGAACGACGCCATCGGCGGCGCTGGCCGCGCTCGTATCGACGCTGTTCAGCGTCGCATGGGCCGACCAAGAGCGCAGGATGTATGCGTAGGTCTGGCCGGGGCGGTTCATATCGTCGGTATAGCGGCCCCTGCCCTTCAGAAAGCGCGCGTCTTCGCGCCGTTTGACGGATGCACCGATCCCATTGTCTTTAGCCATGTGTTTTTCTCCCGATTCGTTCTCGCGTGCCGCCTTGATTCGATTTCCCTGTTTCCGGCAGCACGCAACCGGCAAGGATATGGTCGATTATTCAGCGGCCTGACGTGCGCCCGCCATCGTCGCAGCGGCGGATTGCGCGGCTTTCACGATGTTGTGGTAGCCGGTGCAACGGCAGATATTGCCTTTCAGCCCCTCACGGATTTCCGCTTCGGTGGGCTGTGGATTGTTCCTCAGAATATCCGCAATCGACATGACCATGCCGGGGGTGCAGAAACCGCATTGCAGGCCGTGTTCCTCGTGGAATGCCTGCTGAACGATGCCAAGCGTGCCATCGTCATTGGCCATGCCCTCGATAGTGGTGACCTCTGCTCCGTCGCAGGCCGACGCGAAGACCGTGCAGCTTTTCACGCTCTCGCCGTTGACATGGACGACGCAGGCTCCGCATTGCGAGGTGTCGCAGCCGACATGGGTGCCGGTCATTTTCAGTTCGCTGCGCAGAAAATCGACGAGCAGGGTATTACCCTGCGCGGTGCCCGATTTTTGTTGGCCGTTTACGGTGATGGAAATAGTCGACATATTCACTCCCTATGGGCGTTCAGCCCCTTCTTATTTTTCGGTTGTAGCACAGCGGGGCAAGCCCGCCGATGCGTCACAAAATCCACAAGATCAAAAGCAGCACGATGATGCCGATGATCCAAAGATACCAAGGCTGGCCTAAGGGACCGACGCTGGGGGCTTTGGCCTCTTCGGCGGCATAGCCTTTGCCGGTCGTCCAAGCATCATCGGCGGCACCCTTGACCTCACCATAGGCCTCGGAGGCGTTCGTCTTCGCCTCATTCCATTCGGCACTCGCCCGCTCCTTATCGCCATCGATTCTGGCACGGGCGGCGTCGTAGACGTCCTGCGCCGTATCGCGGGCTTCCGAACCGGCGCGGCCCAAGTGATCCTTGGTGTCATTCCACGATTTGGCTTCGTCCACGTCGCCACCGGCGGCGATGACACGCTCGCGGGCGGCGTCATGCACCTCGTCGAACTTGCCCGATGCCTTGGCCGCGACACCGGCCAGACCTGCGCCCGCCGCTGCGGCGGCGGCACCGGCATAGCCTGAAAGACCGCCCCCTTCGGTTTGATCGGAAGCGGGCGGCGTATCGGCGGTGTAGCGCGAGCCTGCGTTGAATTCCGGATCGGGCGTTTCGGGCATGGTGGCGTTGGGTGCGGCCCCGGATGTGCTGGCCACGACCCGCATATCGCCATTACGCTCGATGGAAACCGCCGATTCTGCGCTGTCGCGGACGGTGTTGACCCCGTCTGTGGCCATCGCCTCGGCGGAGGACATCGCACCGGATGCGGTCGCGGATGCGCTGGCGGCAACATCACCGACAGCCCCACGGGCGGCATCACCTGCTGCGTCCATATGCCCCGAAACTCCGGCGCTGACGCTGTCCCGTGCGCTGTCGAAGGACGATGACGCGGCGGCGGTGGCGTCAGACGCCATACCGCTGGCCTGCGATTGTACATCCGCACCGGCAGCGGCAACCGCGTCACCAGCACGATCAACGGCCCCACGGGCGGCATCACCGGCAGCGTCCACATGCCCCGAAATCCCGGCGCTGACGCTGTCCCGTGCGCTATCGAAAGACGATGACGCGGCAGCGGCGGCACCGGTTGCGGCGGCACCCAGCGAACCGGCTACACCGGCGGCGGCAGCAGCCCCCGCATCCATACCCGCGCGCGAGGCGTTGGCTGCATCGGACGCCATAGCGCCGGCCTGTGATTGTATATCCGCGCTGCTTGCGGTGACCGCTTCGCCAACACGATCAACGGTATCCGAGACGGAGCCAGCGGCACCTTCGCTTGGGCCACCTTGGACGGAGGAAACGTCGATATCGCCGATATCGGGATCATCCATGTCGATATCGCCCGCGCCCGCGCCAATCGCCGGGTTGAGCATCCGTTCGGCGGCGGCGTCATGCAACGCCCCGGCGCGGGCATCGATGCCATCGCGCACTCCCTGCGCGGCCTCGGCGGCGCGGTCCATTCCGGCACCGGCGGCATCACCGAGCGCCGCGCGCCCCGCATCCATGCCACCTTGCACCATACCCCCCGCTTGCGAGGAAACGGCGGCACCGGCGGCACCCGCCGCAGCGATAGCGGCAGCACCGCCCATCCCGGCACCGGAGGACGCCGAGGCGGTGGAGGAGGACGATGCACCCTGCATCCCCGAATCCGCCTCGACCGCGTCTTTGAAATTGGTGAAGAACGCGCCGACCATCTTCTGCGCGACACCGTCGATCAGGCGCGAGCCAAGCTGGGCCAATTTGCCCGCCACGCTGGCATCGGCATCATAGGATAGCTGTGTGCCGCCCTCGACATCGGTCAGGGTCACGAGCGCGCCGCCCTTGGCCATGCCCGCAACGCCGCCCTTGCCCTCGCCCGACAGGCGCAGGCTGTTGCCTTCGTCAACGTCGCTGAGATTAACGATCCCTTTGAAAGTGGCGGAAACGGGGCCGACCTTCTGCTTTACGACCGCCTCGAACTGATCGGGCGATGTCTTCTGCATCTCCTCACAGCCGGGGATGCATCGTTTCAGAATTTCAGGGTCGTTAATCGCATTCCATACGGTCATACGGTCCGCCGCGATGACTTGTGCGCCTTCGAGTTTCATATTTCTCTCCCATTGCAGCGAGGCCACTGGCCCCACACTGCCCCCGTCACAGTGAAAGACGCAGCTACGGTTTGCAATCCGAAATCGCAGCCCATGCGCGTCTGTTGGCCATACCTTGTCCCGTAGAGAGCGGCGCGGTCAAGCGGCGGTCTATCGAATGGAGTGGAAGATATTGACACACAGGGCCGGGAAAGGCACGGACGGTGTACGGACTATGTAGGGGGAGCAAGGCCATGATCCGCATTCACGGACGGGCAACGTCGAGCAATGTGCAACCGGTGATGTGGCTGGCGACGGAGCTGGGGCTGGAGGTCGAGCGGCTGGATGTCGGGGGCGCGTTCGGGGGAACGGATACGCCCGACTATCTGGCCATGAACCCGATGGGCAAGATCCCGGTGATGCAGGATGGCGACCTGACGCTGTTCGAGAGTCAGGCAATCATGCGATATCTGGCCGCCGAATATGGCCGCGATGCGCTGTGGCTCACAACCGCCGCAGACCGCGCCCCCGCCGATATGTGGATGGAATGGGGCAAGACCAGCGTGGGGCCGGAATTCAACTACAAGGTTTTCTGGCAGTTGGTGCGCACACCTGCCACAGAACGGAATACGGCGCTGGTTCAGGCGGGAATCGACGCCTGCGCAACGCTGATGCCCATCGCGGATGCACAGATCGCACGGCATGGTTGGCTGGCGGGGGAGACGATCTCGCTGGCGGATTTCACGCTGGGGGCGCAGCTTTTCCGGTATTACACTTTGGACTTCCCGAAACCGAAGACCCCCGCGCTGGACGCCTATTACACGCGCCTGACCGAGCGGCCCGCTTATGCGGCGCATGTGATGGT
>CALJIU010000141.1 GCA_937974055.1 uncultured Neomegalonema sp.
GGCAAGGTGACGTATGAAGCGGTGGCCCGCGATCTGGGCTATGACGCGACGCCACTGAGTGCAGCGCTGGCCTAACACCGATGGGGCCGGGGGCGATCAGATTGTGTCGTCCCCGTCCGCCTTGCCGGTCTGCATCACGCCCTGCGGCTCGGATGCTTGCGCGACGATGCGAAAGGCGCGGCAATTGCGCAGGTCATGCCAAAAGGCGAGGGACGCGAATTTCTCGAACACATCGGGGGGCAGGATCGTCTGTCGCGGCTGGGGCGCGACCTTCGCCCGGACCCGGTGCAGGCCATCCAGCCCTAGTTGTTCATCGAAGGCGGGAGCGTCGTATTCGACCCCCTCGAAATCATGGACGAACGGCTTCTCGCCCAAGAAATCGTAGAGCAGGTCCATCACTTCGGCGGGGCGCGACACGAGGATATCGTAGTCGATGATGACCAGCCGCTCCGCGAATTCGCTCCAGCACGCTTCGCGCAATGCTTGGTATGCATAACCGACCAAGCGGTTAGAGGATGCCAGCGCCTCGGTGCGGGTATAGACGGTGGCGCGCTCGGCGGCATTACCGAAAAGGCCGGTGTTTTCAAAGGTCTTGCTGCGGTATTGCCGCTCCAAACTATCCATCACCCACGCCACATCACGCACGCAGCAGATGAATTTGGCATCGGGGAATAGCTGCATCACTTCGGGGATGCGCGCGGTCCACGAACGGTTCGTGTCGAAGATGACCGAGGCGGGATTGCCCTCATAATAGCTGTCGAACACGCTCTTCAGCAGCCGTATCCGCTGCTCCGTATCGACCATGCGCGACAGTTCGGACCCGGCGGAAACCTGCGCGATTATGCCCTCGACGAGCGCGGCGATCGGGCTGGACATGCCCGCCGAAAACCGGGGGTTCTGACGCAGGATCGCACCCATCAGGGTGGAGCCGGACCGGGGCAAACCGGAGATGAAATGGAAGGTTTTTTCGCTCATAGGTTTGTGTCGTCCTGTTGAACGCCGCGAGTCAAGGGCCGCGCCGCCGCCGCCCGATCACAGGATCAGCGCCTCGCGGCTTGCCTCGACGCCAAGCTCTGCCGCGACCGATAGGATATTGGCGAGGACGGGTTCGGGCATGGGCAGGCCATTGGCGCGGCGCTCGATGCGCAGGGCGCGTTCCTTGTCACCGGGGGCCAGCACCCGTTCGACCCCGGCGGCGGGGGGAGAATCGCGGACGAAGGCGAGGTAATCGGCGACCTCTGCCGCGAAGCCGTTGGTATCGTCGAAGGTGGCCGGGTCGATGATGATCGATAGCAGGCCGTTGCCGAATTGGCCCTCGACGGGGCGGTTTGCGCCATTCCCGGTCAGCGCACCCGCCAGCAACTCGCACGCGAGGGCCAGCCCGGACCCCTTGTGATCGCCCATCGCGCGCAGGGCACCGGGGCCGACGCGCGGGTCGGGGTTGGCGGTATCGAGGCTGTCGCCATAGAGCACGCGGGGATCGGCGGTCGTGGTGCCATCTGCAGCGACGAGCGCGTCTTCGGGCAGGGGCTTACCACCCTGCCCCGCGACCAACGCCTTACCCTCGGCCACCAGCGAGGTGGCGAGATCGAGGATGAAATCATCGCCTTCCGGGTAGGGAATGCCGACGGCGATGGGGTTGGTGCCTGCGCAGCGGCGGGCCGTGCCGAAGGGGGCGACCAGCAGCGAGCCGTTGACGTTGCAGAAATGGATGCTGGCGAACCCGGCGTCGCAGGCTTGCTCGGCATAGGTGCCGATGCGCCCGATATGGCCCGCCCGGCGCAGGGCGACAAGGCCAATGCCGTTCTCGCGGGCCTTTGCAATGCCCATCGTGGTCGCCTCGCGGGCGAGCCATTGACCCATGCCGTCATTGCCGTCGAGTTGCAGCAGCGGGCCGTTATCAAGGATGGTCGTAAGGGGCCGGGCCGCGCGGATGGTGCCGTCACCGAGCCAGATATGGTAGCGCGGGGTGCGGATGACGCCGTGGCTGTCATGGCCGGACAGGGACGCCATGACAAGGTGGTCAGCGACCGTGCGGGCCTCATCCGCCGTGCAGCCATCGGCGAGGAGAATGCGCTCGATGATGGTTTCCAGACGGGCGGAGTCGATGCGATGATCGGTCATAGGGCGGCCTTCGGATGAATGCGTGGCCCCTATTCGAGCATGATTGCAGCGGTTTGCGCAAGCGCGCGGCGGCGCAGCTTGCCATTGGCGCTGCGCGGAAGGGCGGCGAGGGTGAAATACGCGCGGGGGGCCTTGTAAGGGGCGAGGGTTGCGCGGGCGTGTCGGTCCAAGGCATCGGCGGTGAGGGGTGTGGAGGGAACGACCCATGCGGCGATGAGGGTCAGGCCGGGGCGGGGGCTGTATTCGGCCACCGCGACCTCACCCACGCCGGGGCAGGTGCGCAGGGCCGCCTCGACCTCTTCTGGGGCGACGCGATAGCCTTGGGCGTTCATCAGATCATCGTCGCGGCCCCGATAGGCGATGCGGCCATCCGCCTCCATCGCCGCGCGGTCGCCGGTGACGAACCAATCGCCGGTCAGGCCGGGGTCGGGGGCGCATCCCTGTCGCCAATAGCCGAGCATCAGGCCGGGGTCGCTGGCATGGACGGCGAGCAAGCCTTCGGTTCCACGCGGAACGGCGGTCGCACGGTCATCGGCGAGGATGGCGATGCGCCTGCCCGGCTGGGGCCAGCCTGCATGGGCGGGGCCGGTCTGACGGGTGGGAGAAGATGAGATGTAGGTGGAAATCTCGGACATACCCAAGGATTCGAGCAACGGCTTTCCCGTTGCCGTGGTCCAACCGTCATGGATATCCGCACTCAACTTCTCGCCCGCCGTCAGGGCATGGCGCAGGCTGACAAAACCGCCGCGCAGGTCGTCGCCGTATTTGAGGATTTGGCGGTAGACGCCCGGTGCGGCGGCGAAGACTGTGGGTTGCCAGCGGGCGGCGAGGCGGGGCCAGGCATCTGGCGCGCGGCTGCCCGCGTTCAGGATCGCCGTCGCGCCCGCGCTCCACGGGTCGGACAGGCCGACGCCGAGGGTGTAGGTCCAGTTGAAGGCTCCCGCGTGCATCACCCGATCGCCGGGGCCGAAACCATGCCACCCAGCCCGCATCGGGCGGCGACCCCATGCGCTACGCTGGGCGTGGAGGACACCCTTGGGCCTGCCGGTCGAACCGGAGGTGTAGACGAGAAAGGCGGGGTCGTCCTTGGCCGTGTCGGCGTAATCACCGGGTTCGGCGGTGGCCAGCGAGGCCGGATCGACCCGCCGCGCACCCGCGATGTCGAAGGCGGGGGCATCCTCGGCGAGCAGGGCCAGTCTCGGCTGGGCATCGGCGGCGATGGCGGCGAGTTCGGCAGCGGATAGCTGAGACGACAGCGGCATGGCCACCGCCCCGGCGGCGATGGCTCCAAAAAAGGCGATGGGGAAGTCCGGGCCATCGCCAAGGCGGATCAGCACCCGGTCGCCCCGCGCAATCCCGGCGGCACGCAGGGCACTGGCCGCGCGGCGAACGGCATCGTCGACTTGCACGAAACTCAGGGTCAGGCGGGCGGTATCGGGGGCATCGCCATCGACGACGATCAGCGCGTCCCCGGTTTCATCGCGGCGGGCTGGGTCGCGCACGGAATAGGCGGCCATGTTGAAGGCGGCGGGGCACGGTTCCGGCGTGCCTTCGGCATGGTCGCTGAGGCCCGTCATCTCACAGAAAATCCGCCTGAATATCGACGCTGTCGGTAACGCCGATCTTGTCCTTATGGGTGGCAAGCCAGTCATCCATCGAGGCATGGCCCGCCTGATGCAGCTTGGTCAGAACCGCCCAATCCGGCGTGCTCTTGGTTGCGACACCAAAGGCGCGCATCGTGTCGTCATCGCGGACGGAATGGATGCGAAGGCGCTTCCATTTGCCCTCCGGGATGATTCCGTCATCCAATAGGCGCTGTACGAAGGTGACGGCCCGCATCTCTCGCATGAGGGAGGCGTTGAAGCTTAGTTCGTTGATCCGATTGGCGATTTCAGCGGCGGTACGCGGGGTTTCCTCGCGGATGATGGGGTTGATATGCACGATGAGGACATCGCGGCATTCGGCCCCGTAGATCAGCGGATAGATCGCCGGGTTTCCCATATAACCGCCATCCCAATAATCCTCGCCATCGATCTCGACCGCCTGAAAGATCGAGGGCAGGCAGGCGGAGGCAAGCAGGACATCGGTGTTGATCTCGTTGCCCGCAAAGACGCGGCCCCGGCCCCGCCGCACATTGGTCGCGTTGACGAACAGCTTCGGCCCGTCATCGCTGTTGCAGACCACATCGAAATCGACCAGATCGGCCAGCAGATCGCGCAAGGGATTCAGGTTCATCGGGTTCAGTTGATAGGGCGAAAAATTGCGCGTGGCCCATTCGCTCATCTTATAGGCGGGGGAATTCTCGTAGAAAGCGTTGAGCGTGGTAGGGTCGGGCGGCAGCGCGAACATGGCGAAGGGCGAGCGCGGCCCGGCGGCGGCCTCGGTCACGCGGGTCCAAAATTCGCGCAGCAGGTCTTTAGCCCCCTGCCGCCCCCCACGGGCCAGCCCGGTGACCAGCATCGCGGCATTCATGGCCCCGGCGCTGGTGGCGGTGATGGAATCGAGGGCGATATCCTCCTCATCCATCAGGCGGTCGAGCGCGCCCCATGTATAGGCCCCATGCGCGCCGCCCCCCTGAAGGGCAAGATTGAGGGTCTTCGTCACGGGGCGCATCCTTTTCGCATGTGCGAGAAAGGTGGATATACGCAGGGGAGCCGGAGTCGCGCAAGCGCGGTTACAGTCAACCGCGATCAGGTCGAGCCAAGATGCGTCACGAAACACGCAGTTCTTGGCGGGTTTCGTGACCCAACTTGATCGCGAATGACGGCATTAGGTAGCAAACGCACCAATGCACTTACGTGGGCATATTTAGCCGAATTTTCATTGCCTGCTCCGAAACTTGGAAGAGTCGCGATAATGCATAGGCGTTAGGTGTTCCATCGTTTGATATGTTTGCCTGCAATGCAGGATTCAGGTGCTTCCAAGGCATCAAAATATCGGCAGCAAGCCGATTTGCTTGCGCTTCTTCTCTACTGGATAGCCCGCTACGGTATAGCGCATCATCCACCACACCATCGCCGATCAGGTGTTCATGGTAGATGAAGTGGGCAATTTCGTGCGCAGTCGTGAACCGCCGCCGATTAACGTGATGCCCCTTGTTTACAAAAATCGCATAGCCGGAGGTGCCGCCGTACAGCGCATCACGCTGAATTTTACCAGAAATGAAGTCTTCCATTTCGGCATGAAAGACGCGAATACCAAGCGCCATAGCAAGATTTACTGTCTGAATTGGGGGGGTGCTTGCGTCAATGAACGCATTTGCAACCGCAAGTTTTTGGGTAGCATCGGCCATAGTTACTCCCCTCCAGTTTTTTCATCGATGCCTTCAGACGTAACAGCGGCGATGAGCGCGTCTGACTCACCGTCGCGCGTTTGGTCTATCTGTGCAAACAAAGCCGCACCATGCACCTTAAGATATTCGCGGGCTTCAACCCTTGCCGCTTCTTGTGCAGACCCTTTAAGCATCCAGAAGCCAGCGAAAGCCCCTACACCTAAGATAATCGCGAGAACGGCGAGCAAGACTTCGATAGCTGTGATCGACATCGCTAAAACCTCCGAACCTGCCTCACTAGGTGAGGCGTTCATGTTCCATGAGAACAATGTAAGAACGAAACAGGCGAAGGTCAAGACCACACAGACAATGCAGATGCAAAAAACATAATAATTTTCAGACGGATAAGGCTTCCTCATAGCCGAATTTCCTGAGCGCCTATCGCCTCCATGCACTGTATGAAGAAAACCATCGTGAAGACACCCCGGCTAATCTTGTTGCCGATGTTCTTCTCGTTCTCGTTCACCCCTATCGCCGCCAACTTCTCCGCAAGTTGCGCGTAGGTAACGCCTTTCCGTTTCAATTCCCCTCGTAGGAGGTTCTTCGCTCGATCCGACCATTCGGCATCGGTGGCAGACTTCGGCATATCATCACCTTTGCGGTAAAATCCCTATTTATAGGGAAATAACCCTTGCAATGATGATAGTAAACCCCTATTTATGATGCATCGACATCGCTAATAGGGTTTTACGTCAATGGCACAGCACTTCCTTCTTTCCGCAGCGGCTCGCACGCACAATCTGAAATCCATCTACAAGATGGGCGAGCAAGCCGCGTGGGAAAAGTTCGTGGCCATCCGCTTTGCCGACAACAACGGTGAAGCCTACTGCCCCGCCTGTGGCTGCGTTGATCCCTACTTCATCACCACGCGCCGCAAGTGGAAATGCCGGGGCTGTGCAAAGCAGTTCAGCGTCACCAGCGGCACGATCTTCGCCAGCCGCAAGCTGGACTTCACCGACCTACTCGCCGCCATCGCGCTTTTCGTGAACGCTGCGAAGGGTATCAGCGCCCTGCAAATGGCCCGCGATCTGGACGTGCAGCACAAGACTGCGTTTGTCATGTGCCACAAACTCCGCGAAGCAATGGGTATCGCCAACGGCGACGTGATCCTCTCCGGTGATGTTGAAATTGACGGTTGCCATATCGGTGGTCACGTCCGCCCTGAGAACCGCAAAGAAGACCGCAAAGACCGTCGCCTGTCGGAAAACAAGGACGCTGACCGCCGCGTTGTAATCGCCCTGCGTGAGCGTCAGGGCCGCACCTTGACCTTTGTTGAAAAGAC
Source organism: uncultured Neomegalonema sp. (assembly GCA_937974055.1). GTDB lineage: Bacteria > Pseudomonadota > Alphaproteobacteria > Rhodobacterales > Rhodobacteraceae > JAHDDY01. The sequence continues at coordinate 6,738 of CALJIU010000141.1, forward strand.
CGAAGCCGCTGGCGTTCAACACGCTCTTGCTCGCGTTCAGCCTAACAGCGTCATGCACGCCGACGAAGCAAGCCACTGGGACACGCTGCACGCCTATTACACGACGACGCGGATCAATCACTCTGAGCAGTACAGCGACGGCTATGCCTGCACCAACCAAGTTGAGAGTTTCTTCTCACGCCTTCGCCGCATGGTTCGCGGTCAGCATCACTTCGTATCGCCACAGCACCTTCACCAGTACAGCACGGAAGCCGGATGGCGCGAAGATACCCGCCGCATGGATAACAAGGCGCTTTGGGAGAAACTGACGGGTGCGGCTCTTATGGCTCCGGTATCGCGTTCGTGGGCTGGTTACTGGCAACGCGGGGCGGCTTGATCGACCAGAGCAGAGCTTTGCCCTCACCGTTCTGCGCGACGACACGACCCTTCGACCGCTCTCTCCTCAAAAATCTGGATACGCGATCCGTCATGGCTTTCAGCGCCTTGCGGTCCTCTGTGTCTTCTCCGCGTGCTACCAAGTGAGCAAAAGCGATGCTGCCTGCCGTAAGCGGCCCTGAACGTCTCAGCACCTCCAGAGTAAGGCGGGTCAACTCTCCCTGTTCAAATACTCGCAGGGGCGCGCGGCGGGGCATTATGGCATCCAATTCGCCAGAGTAACCGACCGCGTCCAAGACGCGGTCTATGGCCGCTATGTCTTTTTTGATGCCGTCAGTTCTTTCCCGCAATTGCGCGGCCTCGTTGAACATCTTGACGCGCGTTGCGAGTAATCCAGCGACGATCTGAGTGTCCGGAAGTTTGGATAAATTCAGCGTGCCATTATCATTTAGTCGGGGTTCTATTGCCATTCCCACAAGGTATTGTATTGCATGTGGTAAATCCTCCTGCGTTTGCTAC
>CALJIU010000142.1 GCA_937974055.1 uncultured Neomegalonema sp.
TGCGGAGGTGCTGGCCGATTACATGGCGACCGATCTTGGGGCCGCGCGGGGCCGGGCCGAGGTGCTGCGCATCGCGCATCGGCTGGAAAAGGCCGCGCCGGGGGTGGTGCCGGAGCTGGAATATAAGATCAAAGCGGTGGCAGATTTGCTGTCGGCGCACGCCGATGCCCCCGGTGCGCAGGCGCTGATCGCCTCGAACGGCGCGCAAGTGGCCGAGATTGCCGAGGTGGCGGATATGGATAGCGGCGGACGCGCGGCCCTGCGGATGGCGCTGGAGGATTGGCGCGTGACACTCAGCGGTCTGGGATGACGGAGGCATCGCTCCTGATGCTGTTCGCGATTATCGCGGCGGTGGCGGCGGGGTTGGCCCTATGGGTATTCCTGCGCGCAAGGCGGCTGGATATCGCATTGACCGGGATGCGCGAACGGCTGGCCGATGCGGGAACGAAAGCTGCGTTGCTGGAGGCGGAACGCGATGCGCTGACCGAACGACAGCGGCAATTGCAGGCCGATCTGGCGCAGGCAGCGGATGCGCGAACGGATGATGCGGCGACCATCGCGCAACTCGAAACGATGGCGCGCGAACAGGCGAAGACGGCGGCGGAGCGGTTGGCCTATGCCGATGAAACGCGCAAGCAGGTGACGGCACAACTCGCCGATGCACGCGCGCAGATGGACAGTCATTTCAACGCACTGGCCGGAAAGGTCATCCGCCAACATGGCGAAGATTTCCGCAAAACGGCGGGCGAGCAGCTCGGCTCGATCGTCGCGCCGCTCAAATCGGATATCGGTAAGTTCCAGACAGAAATCCGCACGGCGCATCAGGGGGCACTGGCGGAACGGGCGGCATTGAAAGAGCAGCTTGGCACGCTAACGCAGCAGAGCGAGGCAGTGTCGCGGGAGGCGGAAAGCCTGACGCGGGCCTTGCGCGGCGATACTAAAAAGCAGGGAAACTGGGGCGAGATGGTGCTCGAACGGCTGCTCCAAACCTCCGGGCTGGAAGAGGGACGCGAGTACCGCACACAAGGCTCCTATACCAACGAGGCGGGGCGGCGGGTGATCCCCGATGTGGTGGTTTCCTTGCCCGGTGCGAAAGATTTGGTGGTGGATTCCAAGGTGTCGCTGGTCGCCTATGAGCGCGCGGTGAATACCGAGGACGAGAGCGTCTATCGGGCGGCGATTGCCGATCACGTCGCGTCTTTGCGCAGCCATATCAAGGGGTTGAGCGCAAAGGAATATGCCGCCGTCGTGGAAGGCACCGCCGATTACGTCATCATGTTCGTCCCCATCGAGGGGGCGCTGTCCGAGGCGCTGCGTGCGCAACCTGACCTGACGGAATACGCGCTAAATCAACAAGTTATGATCGCCACGCCGACGACGCTGATGATGGCTTTGCGCACGGTCAAGACGGTGTGGGACGTGGAGCGCCGCAACTCCAACGCCGAGAAAATCGCCGCGCGGGCGGGGGCGATCTACGACAAGGTGGTCGGGTTTGCCGCCGATATGGAGAAGGTCGGCAAACAGCTTGATGCAGCCCGCGAGGCGCATTCATCGGCGCTGAACAAGCTGACGACCGGCAATGGCAACGTGCTGCGACAGGTCGAAATGCTCAAGGGGCTGGGGGCGAAAACGGTGAAATCCATGCCCGCGTCGATGGGGATCGAGCGGGAGGATACGGATTTAACTGATTGATTTTCAACGATATTACATCGTCAGAACGATCTTGCCGATATGGTCGGCGTCGAGGGCCGCGTGGCTGTCGGCGGCGTTTTCCAGTGGAAAGCTGCGGTCCATGACGGGCTTGACTTCACCCCGCGCGATCATCGGCCAGACGTAGCGCAGCAGCGCCTCGGCAATCTCGCCTTTTTCTTCGGGTGAGCGGATGCGCAGGGTCGAGCCGGTCAGGGTCAGGCGTTTGAGCATGACGGGGATCAGGTTGATCTCCATCTTCGACCCTTTCTGGAAAGCGATGTTGATGATGCGCCCCTGCTTGGCCGCGACCTTCATATTGCGGGCGACGTAATCACCCCCGACCATATCCAGCGTGACATCGATGCCCTTGCCGCCCGTGGCTTCCTTCAAGACCTCGACGAAATCGGCCTCGCGGTAATTGACGCATTTTTCCGCGCCCAGTTCTTCGGCGGCCCGGCATTTTTCATCCGACCCGGCGGTGGCGTAGACCGTCGCGCCGAAGGCTTTGGCAAGCTGAATCGCGGTGGTGCCGATGCCGCTGGTGCCGCCATGAACGAGGAAAGTGGTGCCTTCGGTGATGTCGGACCGCTCGAACACATTGGTCCAGACGGTGAAGAAGGTTTCAGGCACCGCCGCCGCTTCCTCCATCGACAGACCATCGGGGACGGGCAGCGTGCACAGCTCATGCGCTACGGCGTATTCGGCATAGCCGCCACCAGAGATCAGGGCGCAGACTTTCTCGCCAACCTGATAGCGGGTGACGCCTTCGCCAAGGGCGGCGATGGTGCCGGACACCTCCAACCCCGGAATGTCGGAGGCACCGGGCGGCGGGGGATAATTGCCCGCGCGCTGCATGGCATCGGGGCGGTTCACCCCCGCCGCCGCGACCTGAATCAGCACCTCTCCCTCACCGGGCTCAGGGCGCTCGCGGTGGCCAAGGATCAGGGCTTCGGGGCCACCGGGTTCGGGAATTTCGATACAGCGCATCATGGTGGACATGGTTGGTTTCCTCGAAATCTGTTGTCGTCATTCCCGCGCAGCAAGACCGGAACGAGACGGGAAGAGATGCCCGCGAAGCCAATTCTCTTCCATCGCCTTCTACGGTGCTCCGTATGTGGATACCCCGCCTCTGAGGGGTATGACAATGGAAAGGGGCGCGAACGCAATGCAATCACCTGAAAAACCTCCAAGCGCCCCACCTCTCCCTCTCACCGTTTCACGAACTATGCGACATAGGGGGCATCTCAAACAGCAGACACACCAAGTCGCCCCCCGCCCGCCAGCGGTGGCCTTAAATCCCGTCCTTAAACCTGCCCCTACGGAGGCGCCTTCATCCCCGCCAGCGCCATCAACGCCAACTCCTGCACCTCCGCCAGCAATCGGTCGATGGGCCGCTTCCCCCGCTCCACATGCCCCGGCGGCCTACCCGGACGCATCACCCGCAGCGGCCTCGCCATCCCGGCCTGTTTTCTCGCCAGCCGCTTCGCCTGTCCCGGAATATCATTCATAGCCGCGACCAAAGCCTCGACCCGGCGACGCAAAGCGGCAGCGGACACCGGATCATCCGGCAAAATCTCCACACGCCCCGGCGGCGAGATGTCCAAATCATCGAATCCCCGCACGTTCGGCCCAAATCCCGGAGCCTTCTTCTGCTTCGGCGGTCCAACCTCCTTGCGCGGATCAATGACGACGAAGACAGGCTTACGCTCGCCCGACCCTTTCGGAATACCACCCGGCGGAGGCGGTCCCCGCTTCGCACGCGGTTCCACCACGATATCCTTCGCCGCAATCGCAATCAGCCGCCGCAGCGTCGATTCCGCCGGTCGCAGCAGCGCCAAGATCGCCAGATGCATATGCCGCAGCAATATCTCGCTATCACCCAGCATCGCCAGAATCTGCGCCACGGTGGGCAGCAGGTCTTCGCGATTGATCTCGATGCAGCGGGTCCAACTCATATGCGGCGCGTGTCCTCGTTAAAAACAAAACAAGAACACACGACATGAAAATCATGCAAATGTCAAGCGCGCGCTGCTTCCCCAACGCTGCCCCGCACTTGGATGGCCCCGCCGCCACCCAAATCCGGCACACCGATACCCTTTCAAACAACCACACTCGGCACCAACGCC
>CALJIU010000143.1 GCA_937974055.1 uncultured Neomegalonema sp.
CAAACCGTCCCGCTCCCACGGCACTACGCCCCGCCCATTCGCCAAAATCCGCGCGCGGACAATCACGGGTTGCGCGCCAGCCCAGCCCGGTGACGCCGCAACGCCATCGTCGCCTCCACCGCCGCCAGCACGGCCACGACGATCAGCAATGTCGGAATACCCCGCTCCACGATCAGCCAACCAGCGATATACGGAAACCCGAATATCCCGATGAAATAGGTCAGCGAGAATAGCTGCAACGTCTGCGGCACCAGCCCGTCCTGCGCATCATTCGCCGCCATCGCCACCAAGATCGGATACGACGCGCCATACCCCACCGCGAACAGCACGGCACAGGCGATATACACCGCCTGACTCCCCTCGATGACGAGGAATAACAACGCACTGCCCGCCATCACGTATTGCAGCCACGCGATGATCCGATACGGCGACGCCCCGCCGCTATACCCGGCAAAGGCAAGGCGGCACGCCACCGTCGTGACGGTATAGGCCAGAAAGTAATCCGCGTAATCCAACCCTTCGGCCTTGGCGATGGAGGTCTGAAAGTTGTTCACCCCCGCAAAGACCGACGCTCCCAAGAACACCATCACCACCGGCAACCACCCGCGCGACCGCATGATCTGCACGACGATGCCCAGCGACATGCTCGACCGCGTATCCGGCGCTTCCGCAATCGCATGACGCGCCAGCGGCCCCCGCAGAAACAGGAACACCCCGCCACTGGCCGCACAGAAAATCGCGACCATGCGAAAGGCATCGCGAATCCCGAACCCCGCCGCTTCCAACCATGACGCATAGACCGGCGACAGCCCGAACCCCGCCATCATAAACACGGCATAGAGCGAGAAGAATCGTACGCGATCTGCCGCACCGCTCAACCGCGTCAGCACGACCGGGGCAAGCGTGTACATCAACCCCCAGCCAACCCCGATCAGCACGCTTGCCATGACCAGCGCCACACCGGGACCGCCCGCAACGCTATAGAGGAACAACGCAACCGAGATCGAAAAGCCCGACCCGCCCAGCACAGCCATCCGCCCGAACGCATCGGCCAGATGCCCCGAACAATAGACGGTGGCGAGGGTCGCAACCGCCGTAATCGTCAGCATCGCCCCCACATCCTTCTCGTCACCCCCAAACTCCGCGAACAGGTCAGGCAGCAGGAAGGTCAAGCCATAGGTGCCCGATTGCAGGAAAACCGCGAGAAAGAACAGCGCAAGGACGGTCGAGCGTGACATCACGCCACGCTAACCGACTCGCCCCGAATGCACAGGTCCAGAACCGACGCCCTAGAAGGCCACGGTCGACTAATACCAATGGCGGCGATCAATGACCGCTCTGTTCCGGGCGCAGACCCGGAACCCCGATAGGCGGAGCACGGTTCCGCTAGGCTCCGGGTCTTCGCCCGGAGCAGAGTGGAAAAGTGAAAACGGTCAGCGATTTTCGCCAATGGTATAACCAAGGAAGAACGCCACCATCGCCGCCGACGCATCCGGCGCAGCGGGGGCCGTAAAGCTTCCCGCCGCATCGCCCCCGCTCCACGCATGGGCAAGGCCCGTGACCTCGCGATGCTCGGCCACCACGGTCCCATCCGGCATCTCCAGCCGCACGATGGTCGTGCGCCCGTCCGGTTCGGTCGCCACCACCCGCCGGGCCAGCGGATGCGCGACCCCTGCGGCGGCAAGCACATGCGCGCCGTTGACGGGCGAGACGGTCGAATCCGCCGTGCCGTGGATAACCATCACGCGCGGCGCGGCCCCGCTAGCGTCTTGCACCAAGGTCGCCCGACCGCCCTTTCCCTGCATCGCGCCAAAGGCGGCAGTCACCGTATTCGCCGCCCCCGCCGCCAGCCCCGAATGCACCCCGATAGCCGAGAACACATCCGGATAGGTCGCGCCCAACACCGCCGCCATCGCCCCCCCGGCGGACAGTCCCGCCACGAAGACCGCCCCCTCCGGCACGCCATGCGTCGCCGCAATCTCCTGCGCAATACCTGCCAGAATCGCCGGTTCGCCCGCACCGCGCATCTGATTGCCCGGCTCGAACCAATTCCAGCAGCCATGCGCGTTATACTCGGTCGTCTGACACGGATACGCGACGATCAGGCCATGCTTTTCCGCATGATCGTTCATCGCCGTGCCCCGCGCGAAATCGTCGGCATTTTGCGAACACCCATGCAGCATCATTACAAGGCCGCGCACACCATCCGGTGCCGTCGAGGGCAGAAACAAGCGATAGTCTCGCGCCCCGGCCTTGCAATAGAAACTCCGCGTCAGCATCGACGCGCCTGTCGCCCCTCGCTGCGTCGAGCGTCCCTTCGAATCGTTATCCTGAACCACCCGTCCCTCGATCGTCACACCGTCGTAATCCGCCTCCGCCGGTGCCGCATCGCCGCGTCCTCTCAACGCCTCCTGTATCAACCGTGTGGCTTGAGTCGGGTTGCCGGCGCGGGTTGCACGGGTTGCTTGCTTCATCGTCCTCAGAAAATCGTCCGGCATGGTATGCTCTTTTCTTGATTGATCGGCAGAATATAAGGTTCCGCAAAGATCGCCTTCACCTGCCTAGCTGGCCTGACTGGCCCCGGAAGCGGTGACGGAATTGCTGCCCTATACCGCACGTAAGTCGTGAACGACACCCAAACCGTCTATAATAATTGACACTACGTCGATATACTCCGCCGCTATAGAAAATCCGGTCTGGTCAATTATGTCAAAAATTGATACTGGGTGTTTCATTATTTTTCAGCCAGTGCAGGGCAATCACCGGTCCAGTTGTTGACGATCCGTCCGGTCTGCCCCAAAGCTGCAAATACCGCGCCGAAGCCTACAGCGGTGATCCTGCCGGATTACCGATAACCGCACGAATATATCCGAGGACAGCCCATGCCCCCTCTCGACGAGCCGAATGTCGAACGGTCGCCCAAGGTCTCCGATGAGATCAAATGCACGACCTGCTACATGTGCGCGTGCCGCTGCGGGATCAACGTGCATGTGCGCGACGGCCTCGTTCGCTATATCGAGGGGAACAAGAAGCATCCCGTGAACAAGGGTGTCCTCTGCGCCAAGGGCAGCGCGGGGATCATGCAGCACTATTCCCCTGCCCGCCTGATGACCCCCCTGAAACGGGTCGGCCCGCGCGGCTCCGGCGAGTTTGAGCCGATTTCGTGGGAGGAGGCGCTGGACACCGCCGTCTCATGGCTCAAACCGATCCGCGAGACGGACCCCAAGAAGCTGGCCTTCTTCACGGGCCGCGACCAATCGCAAAGCTTTACCGGCATGTGGGCGCAGCAATTCGGCACGCCCAACTTCGCCGCGCATGGCGGCTTTTGCTCGGTCAACATGGCGGCGGGCGGCATCTACACGATGGGCGGTGCGTTCTGGGAATTCGGCTCGCCAGACTGGGAACGCACGAAGATGTTCATGATCTTCGGCGTTGCCGAGGACCACGATTCCAACCCCATCAAGATGGGCCTTGGCCGCCTAAAGGAGCGCGGCGCAAAGGTCGTTGCGGTCAACCCCGTCCGCACCGGCTACAACGCGATTGCCGACGAATGGGTCGGCATCACCCCCGGCACCGACGGCCTGTTCGTCCTGTCACTGGCGCATGAGTTGATCCGCACCGGCCATGTCGATCTCGACTACCTGCTGCGCTACACCAACGCCCCGTGGCTAGTGATTCGCGATCCCGGTGCCGCCGATGACGGCCTGTTCGCCCGCGATGCCGAGGGCAATCCGCTGGTGCTGAACCGTCACGCGAACGAGGTGCAAAACGCCAAGACCGCCCGCAAAAACGCGGCCCTGAAGGGCGAGGCAACCTTGGCCGATGGCCGCAAGGCCGTGCCGGTCTTCCACCTCATGGCCGAAAAATACCTCGACGAGCAATATTCCCCCGATGCGGTGGCCGAGAAGACCGGCATCGACGCGGCCACCATCCGCCGCCTTGCCGCCGAATTGGCCGATGTCGCCTTCAACCAATCCATCGAGGTCGCGCAGCCTTGGACCGATGTGTATGGCGAGCGCCACGAAACCATGATCGGTCGCCCCGTCTCGATGCACGCGATGCGCGGCATCAGCGCCCATTCCAACGGCTTCCAGACCTGCCGCGCCATCCACGTCCTGCAACTGCTGATCGGCTCGGTCGAATGCCCCGGCGGTTTCCGCTTCAAGCCGCCCTATCCAAAGCCGGTCGAAGCGCACCCCAAACCCCACGGCAACTACAAACCCAACAGCCCGCTAGACGGCCCGCATCTGGGCTACGTGCGCGGTCCCGAAGACCTGCTGCTCAACGACGACGGCAGCCCCAAGCGCATCGACAAGGCGTATTCATGGGATGCACCCATGTCCGCCCACGGCCTGATGCACATGGTCATCTCCAACGCCACGGCGGGCGATCCCTACCGCATCGACACCCTGTTCATGTACATGGCGAACATGTCGTGGAACTCCTCCATGAACACGCGCGGCGTCATGGATATGCTCGAACAGCGCGATGAAAGCGGCGAATACGTCATCCCGCATATCATCTACTCGGATGCGTATTCCTCCGAGATGGTCGCCTATGCCGACTTGGTCCTGCCCGACACCACCTATCTCGAACGCCACGACTGCATCTCGCTGCTCGACCGCCCGATTTGCGAGGCCGATGCCGCCGCCGATGCGATCCGCTGGCCGGTGGTCGATCCCAAGACCCAAGGCGTCAACCGCGACGTAAAAGGCTTCCAATCCGCATTGGTCGAACTCGGCGCAAAACTCGCCCTGCCCGGCTTCGTCAACGATGACGGCACAGCCAAGTATGCCGACTACGCCGATTACATGGTCAACCACGAGCGCAAACCCGGCATCGGGCCGCTGGCTGGCTGGCGCGGTAAGGACGGCGAAAGCCACGGTCGCGGCGAGCCGAACCCCAACCAGATCGAAAAATACATCGAAAATGGCGGCTTCTGGATCGAGCATATCCCCGAAGAGGCGATGTATTACAAATTCGCCAACCAAGCGTACCAAGACTGGGCCGTCGGCCTCGGCCTCTTCGATTCGCCGCAGCCCTACACGATGCAGCTCTATGTTGAGACGGTGCAGAAATTCCACCTCGCCGCCGAAGGCCACGGCGACCGCCAGCCGCCCGAACACATGCGCCAGCGCGTGCTCGACACCTTCGACCCGCTGCCCGCATGGTATGCACCGTTCGAGGAGGCGATGGTCGATCAGACCGAATACCCCCTCCACGCCATCACCCAACGCCCCGCCGCCATGTACCACTCATGGGGGTCGCAGAATGCATGGCTGCGCCAGATCCACGGGCGCAACCCGCTCTACGTGCCGGGTGAACTCTGCGATCAGCACGGGCTGGAAGACGGCGATTGGGCGCATGTCTCCTCCTATCACGGACGCATCACGGTGCCGGTCGCGCGTATGGATGCCGTCAATGGCAAGACCTTGTGGACGTGGAACGCCATCGGCAAACGCGCCGGGGCATGGGCGCTGAACGAAAACGCGCCGGAGGTCACCAAAGGCTTCCTCCTGAACCACCTGATCCACGAATTGCTACCCCCCAAAGGCGACGGCCTGCGCTGGACCAATTCCGACCCCATCACCGGACAGGCGGCATGGTACGACCTGCGCGTAAAACTCGAAAAGGCCGACGGCCCGCCGCCCGAAATGACCAAGCCCAGCTTCGAAGCCCAGAAAGGCCCAGCGAAACAGGGGCCTGACACCGTCACCTATGGCGAGGAATGGGCGAAATGAGCGCTAAAATATCTCCTGCCCCGGACCTGATCCGGGGCCTGTCCCAACAACGCGCTTCGGTCAGGGAGGCCCCGCATCGAGTGCGGGGCAAGGTCATTTGAAACCCCTCACCCATACTGTCAAAGGCTATGGCGGCGTAAACCTGCATGTGCGGGAGGCGGGCAACCCTGACGGCCCGCCCATCATCCTGCTGCATGGCTGGTCACAGCATCATCTTAGCTGGTCAAAACAGTTCAAAGGCGCCCTCGCCGACCACTTCCGCCTAATCGCCCCCGACCTGCGCGGCCACGGCGCGTCTGACAAGCCCGACGGTGCGCATCACTATGATTGCACCGCCCCGTGGGCCGATGATGTGCAGGCGGTGATGCGCGCCCTCTCCCTCGACACCCCCCTGCTCGTCGGCTGGTCAATGGGCGGATGGGTCGCGATGGAATACCTGTCGATCCACGGCGCAGACGATATCGCGGGCATTGCCCTCGTCGGCTCCTCCGTCATGCCAGCGGGCGACCCCGCCGTCTTGGCCGAGCGTAGCCCGGTGGTGAAGGCCGATGGCATGTATTCGTCGGATCAGGAAGTGCAACTCACCTCCACCATCGCCTTCCTCAAGGCATGTTTCGCCGCCCCGCTTTCCAAGCAAGACCTCGCCCTGATGACCGGCTTCAACATGCTGGTGTCGCCGCAGGTCAGAAAAGCCGCCCGCCTGCGCCCCTTCGACGGCGACGCGGCCATGCGCGCCATGACTAAACCCGCCGCCATCTTCTGGGGCGAGGCCGAGAAAGTCTGCACCCGCGCCATGTACGACGCGACCACCACCGCCCTGCCCGACGCCGCCACCTTCACCTATCCCGGCGCAGGCCACGCCCCTTTCTGGGAACGCCCCGACGCCTTCGACACCGACCTCGCCACCTTCGCCGACACCGCTTTCGCGCAAACCAGCGCGCAAGGAGCCGCCGCATGACCCAACTGCCCGAAACCACCGAGCGTAAACTCGGCCTCGTCATCGACCTCGACACCTGTGTCGGGTGCCATGCCTGCGTGATTTCTTGCAAGGAATGGAACACCGGCGGCTACGGCGCGCCCCTGGCCGATACCGATGCCTATGGCAGCGACCCCAGCGGCACCTTCCTCAACCGGGTCCATACCTTTGAGGTAAAACCCGCCGACAAACCGGCGATGGTCACGCACTTCCCCAAATCCTGCCTCCATTGCGAGGATGCGCCCTGCGTCACCGTCTGCCCCACCGGGGCCAGCTTTAAACGCTCCGAAGACGGCATCGTTCTGGTCCACGAGGATCACTGCATCGGTTGCGGCCTCTGCGCATGGGCTTGCCCCTATGGTGCGCGCGAGATGGATGCCGTCGAAAAGGTGATGAAGAAATGCACCCTTTGCGTCGACCGCATCTATAACGAAAACATCCCCGAAGAGGACCGCGTCCCCTCCTGCGTGCGCACCTGCCCTGCCGGGGCGCGCCATTTCGGCGATATCGGCGACCCTGACAGCGACGTGTCCAAACTGGTGGCCGAGCGCGGCGGTTTCGACCTGATGCCAGAGCAAGGCACCAAGCCGGTCAACAAATACCTGCCCCCCCGCCCAAAGCAACAGATGAGCGACGATCTGGACGAGCCGGTAAATCTGGCCGCCCTCGCCGAACCGACCGCCAATGGCGGCTTCCTCGGCTGGCTCGACAACGCACTTGAGAGGCTCGGCTGATGCATCCCGCCTATTCCGTCATCTTCTTCACCGTCTCCTCCGGCGCGGGCCTCGGCCTCCTCGCCTTCATGGGGTTAGGTCCGTTCACCTTCGGCGGCGAGACGTCCGACATGATCTGGGCGGCCTTCATCCTTGGCTTCGCCATGGCGGTTGGTGGCCTAATCTCCTCGACCTTCCACCTTGGCCACCCAGAGCGTGCATGGCGGGCCATGACCCAATGGCGCAGCTCGTGGCTCTCGCGGGAGGGCGTGATCGCCGTTGCCGCCCTGATCGTCGCCGCGATCTTCGCCGCGCTATGGCTGCTGCTCGACTTGTCCTCCGCCCTGCTCGGCATCGTCACCACGATCCTAGCGATGCTGACCGTCTGGGCCACCGGCATGATCTACGCGCAGATCAAGGCCGTCGATCTCTGGCACCGCTGGCTCACCCCCGTCTGCTACCTGCTGTTCAGCCTCGCGGGCGGTATAACCCTGTTCATCTTCATCCACGCCGTCTTCACCGGCAAGGCTGGCTACGAGCTGTCCAGCATGGCCATGGTCATGCTGCTCGTCGCATGGGCCGTAAAAATGTTCTGGTGGATGGGTGCCGACCGCGCCCCGACCTCCACCCCCGAAAGCGCCACCGGCCTCGGCCATCTCGGCAAGGTCCGCCTGCTGGAAAAGCCCCATACCGGCTCGAATTACCTCCAGCGCGAAATGGGCTTCCAGATCGCCCGCAAACACGCCCGCAAGCTGCGCCTCATCGCGCTCGTGCTTGGCGCTGTTGCCCCGATCCTGCTGATCCTGCTGGCCATTCCCGCCCCGTTAGACGTGCTGTGGCTCGGCCTCGCCGTCATCTCGCACCTCGCGGGGATGCTCGTCGAACGCTGGCTGTTCTTCGCCGAAGCCCGCCACGCCGTGATGAACTACTACTGACGCTTGCCCTCGCGGCGCGAATGAAGAACGGTCGGGTATGATAGAGTCACCCCGTCCCCATGACCCCGACCGTGCGGAGCGCGCATTGGCATTGCTCGGCATGGCGGCGGACGACCCGCACGCCCCGCTCCTGACCGGGACAGCCGGGTCCAGCCCCTATCTCGCCCGCCTGATCGAGCGCGACCCCGCTTTCGCCTGCACTGCACTCACGGACGACGCACAAATCTGGGCCGATATCCTCGCCAAAACCACCGCCGCCGCATCGCTTGACCAACAGGCCGATATCATGGCCGCCCTGCGCCGTCAGAAGGACCGCGCCGCCCTATTCATCGCCCTGCGCGATCTCGGCGGCGACTGGTCCCTCGACCAAGTGATCCGCGCCCTCTCCGCCTTCGCCGATGCCAGCACGGATGCCGCGACACGCTGGCTGCTCGCCCACCATGCGGCGCGCGGGCTGGACCCCACCGGCTTCTTCATC
>CALJIU010000144.1 GCA_937974055.1 uncultured Neomegalonema sp.
TTCCGCTGCTTCCATCCCCGACAATTCCCGCCGCTCGTAACGCGAAAAAACATCCGAAAACTTCCTCATCCTGTTGTCCTGTAGCCAGCCTGTCCGTCCCATCCGCCCACCTCCTCAGCGAACAAATGAAGACCGGACAACTCATGTGCTACATAAACCGGACAAACCATGTGCTAGCGACAGCCAAGCCTGCTAACCCTTGCGCTCCCGCAACCGTACGTTAGGATCGTGTTAAAACAATCGGGAGGATACCATGTTCAAGACCTTGCTCGCCGGGGCCGCCGTCGCGCTGGCCATGACCGCCACGCCGCTGCTCGCCGCCGATACGACCATGCGCATCTCGCTGCAATTGCCCCTGAAAAGCCATCTCGGCCAGAACCTCGTCCTCTTCCAGGAGGAAGTCGAAAAGCGGTCCGGCGGCGATATTGAAGTCGAAATCTACGATTCCGCCCAGCTCTACAAAGACAAGGAAGTCCCCGCCGCCGTCGGCTCTGGCTCGATTGAGGCGGGCGTGGCATCCCTGACCCGTTATGTCGGCGATGTCCCGGCGGTCGATGTCTTCTACATGCCCTTTCTGCTCAACAGCGACGAGAAGGTACGCGGCGCGGTCGCCAAGGGTTCCCCCGTGCGCGACCCCATCGACGAGGCGATCCTCGATACCGGCTCGACCGTCCTTTGGTGGCAGGCATATGGCGGCGCGGTCCTGCTGTCGAAAGACGGTCCGATCAAGACACCCGCCGACATGAAGGGCAAAAAAGCCCGCGTCTTCGGCAAGACCTTGGGTGATTTCGTCACCGCCACAGGCGGCGCGCCGACGCTGATTTCTGGCTCCGAACAGTACCTCGCCTATCAGCGCGGCACAGTCGATATCGGCATGACCGGCGTATCCGGCGTCAAATCCCGCAAGCTGTGGGAGGTGATGGACACGATCACCGTCACGAACCATGCGGATATCGAGTTCATCGTCGTCGTGAACACCGATTGGTGGAACGACCTGCCCGAAGAACACCGCGACATCATCTCCGCCGCCGCCAAAGTCGCCGAGGATGACGTGCGGGATCGGGTGGCACAGATTGAAAAGGACGCCTACGCCGCCGCCGAAGAAAACGGCATGACGGTCTACACCCCAACCGAAGCCGAGATCGAAGAATGGAAGAAGGCATCGGCATCGGTCTATGACGGCTACCGCGAAAAGGCCGGTGAACTCGGCGAGAAAATCCTCAAGGCAGCGGAAGGCCTGTAAGGTTAGGGCGAGGGCGCTCCCTAGATCGGACAGCGCCCTTACTTCGCGAGATCGTTACCACGATTAACCAAGCTTCTGCCTTTTTTTGGCGGTATTTTGGACACTCGACAGAAATCGCTGGATAACTTCGCAGCCCTGAAGGATCAAAATATGCGCCCTCTTTGCCTTGCCGCCCTGACCGCTTTCATGTCTTTCACGATGACAACGCCCTCTATTGCACAGGACAATGTGCTCGATTTTGATCGCGATTGCCTTTCCAATCCCATCGCAACATCGGAAACGCTCGGCGATTGCGGACTAATGATCGTCGAAATTGCCGAGCTTGAAAATGCGGCACCGGATGTCGTGGATGAGCGCATTAACAAGACCACGTCCAATGCCCGAAGCGGTGGTGGCGTAAAGATCATGCAGGATGCATGTAGCAAGGTTCCACTGGCCGCATACCGGGGCGGCAGCGGCAATGACGGAAAGGTCTATTCGGCATTATGCACCAATTTCTGACCCTCTTCGCCCTGCGCAGCGCGCAGGCATGATACTTCTCGACCGCGCCACCCTCGCCCTCGCATGGATCGCCGCGCTGCTCTTCGTCGTGGCGGGCGTCATGCTTACCTATGAGGTGCTGGCGCGGTATTTCTTCATCCGTCCGACCATCTGGGCGGCGGAACTCAGCCAACTCAGCATGATCTGGGGATGCCTGATCGCGATGCCGTGGCTTCTGTCGGCGCGGCGGCACATTGCCGTCGATGCCGTTATCCGTTTGCTCCCAATCGGTATGCAGCGCATCGTCGAAAGCCTCGCCATGCTCGTCGTCGCGGCCTTCGCGGCGGTGGTCGCATGGTACGGATTCGATATCTTCATGGATAGCTTCGGGCGCGGACGCACGACCGGCTCGATGCTCGACCTGCCAAGCTGGGTGGCGGAACTACCCGTCCCGCTTGGTTTCGGCCTGCTGGTCGTTCAGGCGCTGGTCGAAGCGGTTCGCTCATGGCGCGGCACGGCAACGGCGGGCAGCGAGGCATTCGAGTGACGCACAATCACACTCTTCTCCGGGCGCAGACCCGGAACCTTGCGGAATCGCGCACGGACCAACGAGGCCGCGTCTCTATGTACGGAGTATTCCACGAGGGCGACACGCGATGACCCTCATACTGATCCTCGCCTCCCTTTTCACCCTCCTGCTCGCCCGCGTGCCGGTGGCCTTCGCCTTGGGCGGCATGGGCCTCGCACTCCTGATCCTCGGTGGTTTCTCGCCGCTCATGGCCCCACAAGCCGTTCTCTCCACCCTCGACGGCTTCATCCTCCTCGCCGTCCCGCTCTTCCTGCTCATGGCGAACGTGTTGCTCAAGGGCGGCGTCGGCGCAGACCTCTTCGCCGCCGTCAATGCATGGGTCGG
>CALJIU010000145.1 GCA_937974055.1 uncultured Neomegalonema sp.
CACCAGCGTCTCGCCATCCATCCACGCGGCCCCGGCCTCCGGCTCGATATAGGCGTGTTCGACATAAGACGTCGAAACCGTTCGCGTCGCCACATGCGCCGCCCCGGCCAGCGCCGTCGCCGCATCCCCCCGCCGCACGAACCCTTGGGTCAGGATATTACCGGGCCGCCCGTCATGCAGGTCCGCCGCAACCACCCCCGCCGCCTCGTCCAGCGCCTCGGCAACCGGCTTCCAAGTGACCGGAAAATCTGACAGGTCCGGCTCGACCCCCTCCTCGAACGCAACCAGCGCCACCGCTTCCCCCCGGAACCGCGCGATCCCTTCGGCCAGCATCGGTTGATCGGCAAAGGGCGGAATGACTCCGAACCGATTGACCCCCGGCACATCCGTAGCGGTCCAGACCCCGGCACAGCCTTCCGGCCTCCACGCCTCCACATCACCGAACACGAACCGCGCATGGTGATGCGGCGAGCGCACGGCTTTGACCACCAACGCGCCCTCCGGCCAGTCATCGGCCCCGAAAACATCCGTTCCGTCCACCTTGCGCCGCCCGTCCAGCCGCTCGACCCGCGCCCCGATGGCCGCCCCGGCCTCTGGCATCGCCGCAGGCTCCACAGCCCGCCCCGCATCGCACACGGCGGCAATGATCTTGCGATACCCGGTACAGCGGCACAGCACCCCGGCCAGCGCCTCCTCGACCTGCGCCTCGCTCGGCGCATCCACCTTGCGCAGCAGCGCCACGGCACTCACCAACATCCCCGGCGTGCATATCCCGCATTGCGCCGCCCCATGCCGCAGGAACGCCGCCCGCAGCCGCTCGCCAAGCGCATCGTCCAGCCCCTCGACCGTCACGATTTCCGCCCCGACCGCCCGCGCAACCGGCATCAGGCAGGCGCAAACCGCCTCCCCATCGACCAGCACGGTACAGGCCCCGCAATCCCCCGCATCGCAGCCGACCTTGACGCCCCGCGCGCCACATTCCTCACGCAACACGTCCGACAATCGCCGCAGCGGCGCATCCCCGACGCTCACCATCCGCCCATTGACCGTCAGCACGGGCTGCGTCGTATCGAGGCTCATCGCATCATTCCCTGTAGCATCCGCGTCGTCATCTCCGCCGCCGCATCCAGCCGATACCCGGCGGTCCCGCGCACATCGTCGATGGGGTCGAGGGCAACCCGCACATGCGCCGCCACATCCCCCGCACCCCCACCGACCAGCGCCTCCTCCAGCGCCAAAATCCGCCGTGCGGTCGCACTGCACGACCCCACCGCCACCCGCGCACAGGTCACGCGGCCCCCCTCGACCACCAGCCGCGCGGCCACCATCGCAATCGAAATCACCAGATGCGTCCGCGCCCCCAGCTTCACGAAATCCGCCGCGCCATCCCCCGCCGCCGCAGGCACCAACAACGCCGAAACCATCTCGTCTTCCGCCAGCGCGGTCTGCCGAGGCCCGACCAGAAAATCGCCCAAGCCCAGAACCCGCACCCCGCGCACCGACGCCAATTCCACCGACGCATCCAGCGTCAGCAGCGGCGGCACGCCATCGGCGGCGGGGGAGGCATTGCACAAATTCCCGGCCAGCGTTCCCGCATTCTGAATCTGAACCGCCCCCACTTCGCGCGCGGCCCGTTTCAGCCCGTCGAAAGCAGGGGGCAGGTCTGCGCGGATCACATCGGTCCAGGTCGTCCCCGCCCCGATGCGCCAGCCGTCATCATCGCGCTGAATTCCCCGCAACCCCGCGATCCCGCCAAGGTCGAGCACCGACCCGCCCAAGGATTGCGTCTTGATTGCCGGATACAGGTCCGTCCCCCCCGCCAGCAGGGTGCGTGGTTTTCGGGACAGCAGCGCAACGGCGGCGTCGATGGTGTCGGGGCGGTGGTATTCAGGTGTCATGGCGAAACCCTGTCGCCGCTGATACCCTGTTGTCAAACGATCCGTCGCCGCATGATGCCCTATGCGATGCCGAGGCTGTCCCATCGTTCCAGATAGATGCGGAACCAAGGCGTAATCCGCGACGGATCGGCCTCCACTTCCGCGCGCAGCGCATCCACGCTCGCCCAGCGTACCTCCGACACCTCGTCCGGGTTCAGGTCCAGCGTCAGGTCGCCCCGCGCGATATCCCCCCGGAACATCGTCACCTTCTCATGCTCCCACAGCCCCGCGCCCACATCGGCGCGATAGGTGGTCTGCCCAACCTTGTGCAGCGGCAATGACGCGCCCAATTCCTCGACCATCCGCCGCGCGGCGGCATCCTCTGCGCTTTCATCCCAATGCGGGTGCGAGCAGCAGGCATTCGCCCACATCCCGCCGCAATGGTATTTGCTGTCCGCGCGCCGTTGTACCAGCATCTCGTCGCCATCGAACACGAAGACCGAAATCGCCAGATGCAGCGCCCCCTGCCGGTGCGCCTCCATCTTCTCGATCTTGTACAGCGACCCGTCATCGGCAATCGCGGGAATGATCTGCGCGGTCATGCGGCGATCCTCTTCATATCCACATCGTCCAGCCCGCCAATGCTGCGCTCCACCCGGAACCGGGCGTAGAGTTCCTCGCGAAACCAGCCCTGCTCACGCACTTTGGCGATGGCATCCTTATGCGGCCCGTCACCATAGGCAAAGGCCCGCATCGCATCCAAATCGGGCCAGACCGAAAACGTCACCTGATTGGTCCCCGGTACTTCACCCAGCCCTTGCTTGAAGATCACGTCCCGGTTCGCCCCGATCCGCGCGCTGATATCCGGCACCCGCCGCCAGAAATTGCGGATGTTGCGCGGTTTGAGCGTCGCCCGCGTCAGCACCGCCAGCGCCTCCTCCGCCGCGCCATCCTGCACCGCAAACGGCTCCGCCCCGGCCCAACTGCCCCAGCATCGCAGCGGCGTCAGGTGCAACGTCCAATGCTGTGCCGCCCGCCCGCGATAGCGATCATAGACCGCCGCCTCCGCAATCCGCGCTGCGGCAATCTCATGCGAGGGCCACGTGCCCAGAATGGCATATTGCCCAAAATCCGGCTTGAGATCGAACCCCTCGCCCGTCCCCGTCCCGAACATCTTGAAGAAGCCCAGATCGGGCAGGGCGCGCAGGTGCCGCCGCGCGAACTGCATCTGCCCAAACGCCCACAGCCGCGCCGCCGTCCCCTCGAACCGAAAGAACGAGAGGGTCACGGCACCGCTGCCGTTCATGGCACTCATCGCTTCAGGCCACGGCCCGCGCCAGCGCACATTGCGACCACAGCGCGTTCAGCGAGTTGACCAGATGGTCGATATCAGCATCCGTGTGCAGCGGCCCCGGCGTAATCCGCAGTCGTTCGGTTCCCACCGGCACCGTCGGATAGTTGATCGGCTGGATATACACGCCGCATTGCTCCAGCAGCACATCTGAGATCATCTTGCACTTCACCGCATCGCCCACCATCACCGGAATGATGTGGCTTGGGTTCGGCTGATGCGGAATGCCCAGCGCGTCGAGGCGGCGGCGCACGGTATTCACCCGCTCCTGATGCCGCGCCCGTTCCATCTCGCTCCGCTTCAGATGCCGCACGCTCGCGCAGGCACCGGCGGCCACGGCGGGGGGCAGGGCGGTCGAAAAGATGAATCCGCTCGCAAAGCTGCGGACGAAATCGCACAGCGCGGTCGAGGCCGAGATATACCCCCCCATCACACCATAGGCTTTGCCCAGCGTCCCTTCGATAACGTCGATCCGGTCCATCAGGCCCTCACGCTCCGCGATCCCGCCGCCGCGCGGGCCATAAAGGCCGACCGCATGAACCTCGTCGATATAGCTCAACGCGCCATGCTTCTCGCACACGTCCAGAATTTCCGCGATGGGCGCGATATCGCCATCCATCGAATACACGCTCTCGAACGCCACTAGCTTCGCACGCCCCGGCTCGATCTGCGACAATTTCTGGTCCAAATCCTCAGGGTCGTTATGCTTCCACAGCATTTTATCGGCGCGGCTATGGCGGATACCTTCAATCATCGAGGCATGGTTCAGCGAATCCGACAGCACCACACAATTCGGCAGGCGCGCGGCCAGCGTTCCCAGCGCCGCCCAGTTCGACACATAGCCGGAGGTGAACAGCAGCGCGTCCTCCTTGCCATGCAGGTCCGCAAGCTCCTGCTCTAGCTCCACGTGATGCCGGTTCGTGCCAGAGATATTGCGCGTGCCACCGGCCCCCGCGCCGCAGGACTGCACCGCATCGCACATCGCATCCAGCACGATGGGGTTCTGGCCCATGCCGAGGTAATCGTTCGAACACCAGACGGTGACCTCGCCCTGTTCCTCGCCCTCGCCATCCCGGAAAGTCGCCCGTGGGAACTGCCCGGCCTTGCGCTCCAGATTGGCAAAGACGCGGTAATTGCCCTGCGAGCGCAGATCGTCGAGGCTGTCATTGAAGAAGGCATCGTAATTCATCAGGTATCCCCCGTCCGTGCGCGGTTCGGGTTCCACCCCGACGCCGCTTTGTCCGTTTCTTTCGCCGAAAGCAGCCAAGTCCACAAGGCCCCGTCCCGCAGTGGTATCATCATCATCGCGTGCTCGAACACGCCCAAAACCGTCAGTGTGCACAGCAGTGTATTGCCCACCTGCGCCAGTGTTCCGCTTGTCGCCTCACTCGCCAGCACACCGAAATGCCAGGCCAATGCGCTACCGGCGGCGATTGATATCGGCAGCAATATGGTGGTGCGGGCCTTCCCGAAGTAGGTGGCGAGATAGCGCAGCCTCTCCGGCGCGATCTCCTCCGAGAAATTCGCGGCACCCGCATACAGGTTGAACTTCGCCGACAGCCGCAGCACCCACAACGTCCCGAAGGTCAGCGGCGCGACCATCGACCCCCCCGCCGCCAGCATCAACACCAGCAGACCCGCCGCAACCAGCAGTAATTCGTGGTGGATCAACGTCCCTGTGGCCAGCCGGAACCGGCTCCATCCCCGCGCACCATCCGGGCAGGACGCCCGGTTCGGCCCCGTCACGATCCCCAGCAGGAACAGCGCCTCGCACCATCCCCACACCACGATCGCCGCCGTGAAGCCGATGAACGCGCCCAGCGGCCCGCTCATCCCCGCGCTCTCGGCAATCGCCGTCAGCGCGATCAGCATCGCCCCGCTCGACACGGCGACCACCGGCTTGACCGTGTGGTGGGGCAGGGAGATGGCGAAGAACACCACCCCCGTACTCAGCCACCATAGCAGCACGCCGAAAAGCGCCGTGATAACGGTAAACGTCACGCTTCGCCCCCTACCAGACCGGTTCCAGGCGGCTAAGTGCGGGCAGCTCGCTCGACTTGACCGGCATCATGTACAGCCGGGCAAAGTTCCCCGCCGCCGCCGCCATCAGCCCCGCGCGCTTCACGCCATTGACGATGCCGCCCTCGCGTTTTGCCGCATCGATCCGGATCGCCAACTCGTTCAGACGACGGCACCGTTTCAGGAAGGCCGGGTTGTCCAGATCGAGTTGCAGCGGGAAGCACTGCTTCGAAATCTCCGATGTGACGCGGAACACCTCCATATCGTATTCCTCGATATCCACGCCCAGCGCCTTGTGAAAGGCGGGCCGCTGATGATCGCGCACGAACATCGTCGCGAAGACCGCGCAGAGGAAGAACCGAATCCACAGCTTGTTGCGCCCTTGCAGCAGCTTGGGGTCCGCCCGCATCAGCAGCGAGAACGCCTCGCCGTGGCGGAACTCGTCGTTGCACCATTCCTCGAACCACTTGAAGATCGGATGGAAGCGCCGTTCGGGATGCTTCTCCAGATGGCGGAAGATCGTAATATACCGCGCATACCCAATCTTCTCCGACAGGTAGGTTGCGTAGAAGATAAATTTCGGCTTGAAGAATGTGTACTTCTTGGCCTTGGTCAGAAACCCAAGATTGACCCCGATCCCCGCTTCCTTCAGCGCCTCGTTGATAAAGCCCGCATGGCGCGCTTCGTCCCGGCTCATATAGCTGAACAATTCGCAGATATCCGGGTTCTTCCCGCGCTTCTTCATCTCCTTGTAGAGAACGCAGCCCGAAAACTCCGCCGTCAGCGACGACACGAGGAAATCGATCAATTCCTTGCGTAGCTCAGGTTCCAGCGCATCGAAATCGATCTCGTCCCAATCTTCGGTCTTCTTGAAGTGATGCCGGTTTGGGTCCGACTTCATCTCTGCGATCATCACGTCCCATTCGGCTTGAACGCCGCTGACATCCGTTTTGTCCAGCTCGTCGAAATCGGTCGTGTAGAAGCGTGGCGCGAGCATCGTCGTCTCGCGCGCCATTTCGGTCGTCTCGTTGATCGGCATGGCCCGCTTGCGCGCCGCCGGAGACATCATCGGATCGGTTGCTCTCTGCGCGGTCATAGCCGTACCTCCTCGGAAAAGCTGAATTCGCACAGCTCCATGAATTCAAGATCGCCGGTCAGCCGCGTCCACACGCGCTCGACCGCCCCTGCCTGCGTCACCGTGGCGGTCCGCCGCTCGGTAATTACCTCGCCATAGGCCGCCATGATCGGCGCGCCATGGACCAGCACCTCGTCACCGGGCTGCACGGCGACATCGCCATCCAGTTCCACATGCGCGTGCAGCGATTCGAATTTATGCGAGACTTCGACGGTGCAGGGCACCTCGAACCGTCTCTTCCGAAACAGCCTCTTGTTCATCCGTTGTCCCTCCCCAGGGTCAGAAGACGCCACATGGCGTCAAAGTTCGTCTCCCCGAATCCGCGCAGGTCGATATCCCTGCCCAGTTCGGGGGCGATCAGCGCAAGCCGGTCGCCTTCTCTACGAACGATACGATAGATCGCATCCTCCGGTATACCTGCCATTCTGCGTTCGTACGAAAGGCCGCGCAGCACACCATTGATGAACCCCGCCTGTTCCTTCGCCACGAAGCCCGCCTTGCTGCCATCCTCGCGCAGCACGGTGACCGCGCCGTCGTCATGGGTGGCAAAGCGCAGTACCCGCTCGTCGATCACCGCACCCTGCGGCACCTCGACCCGGCCCACACCGGCATGTTTGCCCAGACCCGCCGCCAGCACCGCCACGATCAACAGCGCCCCGGCTCCGAACAGGAAGAAGCGGGGAACGGCGATATCGTGGTGATTGTGGTGGACGGTCATCGGTAAGGTACTCTCGAAATTCAGGGGTTTCAGGCAGGCATCGCCGCGCCGCGTGGCGCACGGCGCCGGTCTTCGGTCTTCTTCTCGACCGCGCTTTCCGCCACGTATTCGACCGGCTGGTCGTGATATTCCGCCATCGCTTCGGCGAGGATACCGGCAACCGCCGAGACATCCTTCAGGCCGCGCAGCATCGGTTCCGCGCGCTTGAACGACCGGGGCCGCACATGGGGCCACAGCATGATGTAGGAAAACGTGTCATCCCCCAACACATTCAGCGGAATATCGCCCGACCCATCCGCGTTCTTGCGCAGCGCCGCCCGTCCGATCAGCGCGAAAGGCACGTTGATCGTCATCGACAGCGCAATCCCGAACCGCATCGTTACCCGGCGGTTCGTGATGGTATAAGCCGTGGTGGCCGCCGTCGCCCAAGACAACAGCGCCAGCACTAGCAGCGCCAGCACCAAGGCGGGCAGCACCGCCGCACCAAAGGCGACCGCCTCCGGCATCGGGGCCGCGCCATACTTGGTCAGGAACAGGATGACGGCCAGAAAGCCGAACCACCCCACCACCAAGCGCGAGCGGAACACACGGCGCATGATGACCCGCCAATCGGGCGCACCTTGCCACAGAATCTCTTCCCCTTCGGGCAGCTCGCCCGGCAATCCCCGGACGGTTTCCAGATCGTCGAAATCGCTCATATCAGGGGGTCGCTCCGTTCTTGCGTGGCATAGAAGGTGCCGGCGCCGAAATACGCGGTGATCTTGTCTTCTTCCAGCAGCGTGACCGTATCGGGGTTCTTGCGGCCCGGAATATCGGCGAAGTGGTCGGACATCAGCGATTTGACCTTCACTTCGGGCTTCCAGACCCCGAACTTTGCAAGTCGCCCGCCAACCCGCGCCAGCGTCATCGGCACCAGCGCGCCGTTCACTTCCAGATAGCGGATCATCTGTTCTTCGCGGTCGATCCAGACATCCGACACCTCGCCCACGACTTCGCCATCACCGGCAATGACCGGCAGGCCGCGCGGATCGCGGTCGGCCTTGACCACCTCGAATTCCGGCATCGCGCGCAGGGGCGAAATTTTCGGATCACCGTGATAGGTCAGCAGCACGCGGTCGGCGCGCGGTGCCCAGGCACCGGGGCCGAATTCGGCCTTCATCGGGTCGCCGGTCGGGGCCAGTGGCGCGCCGCCGAACCCTGCCATCTCACGGGCTTTTTCCGGGTCGCTGAAATCTTCGGGATGCGGCGCAAAGGTATCCTCGCCATCGCGCACCCGGAACCGCTTCGCTTCGGGCAGGCCGAGGATGCTGTCGGTCAT
>CALJIU010000146.1 GCA_937974055.1 uncultured Neomegalonema sp.
CCGTATCCCGCAATTCGAGGCCATCAAGGTCACCAGTGAATGGGGCGGGCATTACGCCTATAACACCTTCGATCACAACGCGATCATGGGGCCGCATACGCAGGTCGAGAACTTCATCTTCCTCAATGGCTTCTCCGGCCACGGCCTGCAACAATCCCCGGCAATGGGGCGCGGCACGGCGGAATGGCTGACCTATGGCGAATACCGTCAACTCGACATGACGCCCTTCAACTACGCCCGCATCCAACGTAACGAACCCATCATCGAAAAGGCGGTTATCTGATGCAGCTTCCCGTGAACACGTTCAAGAAAGCCATCGCCGACGGCACCCCGCAGGTCGGGCTGTGGATCAGCCTGTGCAACAATTTCTCTGCCGAGATCATCGCCCCCTCCGGCTATGACTGGGTGGTGCTGGACATGGAGCATTCGCCCAACGAGGTCGGCATCGTCCTCAGCCAGTTACAGGCGTTCAACGGGTCGCCCACCACGCCGATCGTGCGCCCGATGTGGAATGATCCGGTGGTGGTCAAGCGCCTGATGGATGTCGGCGCGAACACGTTGCTTTTCCCCATGATCCAATCGCCGGAGGAGGCCCGCGCAGCGGTCGCCGCCACCCGCTATCCCCCGCACGGTATTCGCGGTGTCAGCGGCGCGCAGCGGGGTAACAAATTCGGACGCATCACCGATTACTTCGACCGTATTCTGGACGAAACATGCGTGATCGTGCAGCTTGAAACCCGCACCGCGCTCGCACAGGCTGCCGAGATTGCCGCCGTCGACGGGGTGGATGGCGTTTTCTTCGGTCCCGCCGATATCGGGGCCGATCTGGGCAAGCTGGGCACGCCGATGGACCCCGCGATATGGGAAGCGATCATGCCTGCGGCGGAGGCGGTGAGGCAGGTCGGCAAGCCGGTCGGCACGCTGGTCTTCGACGGGGACCGCGCCGCCGAGTTGATGCGCGACGGGTTTACCTATGTGGCCTGTGGGGGCGATGTCGCCCTGCTCGCCAAGGGGGCCGATGCTTTGCTCGCCTCGGTCCGCAAGGGCATCGCCTAGTCTTTTCCGCAATCGGAGCCACCCTATGAAGAAAACCAAGATCGTCCTGACCGGTGCCGCCGGTCGCCTCGGTTCCTATCTGCGTGAGCCGTTGTCGAAGCTGGCCGATGAGCTGGTCTCGTCCGATATCGCGGAGGGGGTCGGCACGCTCTACCCCGGCGAACGCTATGAACGCGCCGATATCACCGACCTCGCCGCGATGGAGGCGCTGTTGGAGGGGGCCGATATGGTCGTGCATTTCGGCGCCATCGGTGACGAACGCGATTTTGAAACGCTGCTCGCCCCCAACTTCATCGGTGCATACAACATCTGGGAAGCGGCCCACCGCAAAGGCGTGAAACGGGTGGTCTATGCCAGCTCGATCCACGCCGTCGGCATGTATCCCAAGACCGAGGCAATCGGCACCGACGTCCCCCACCGCCCCGATACCTTCTACGGCCTCGCCAAGTGCTTTGCCGAGGATTTGGGGCGCATGTATTGGGAAAAACGCGGGCTGGAAAGCGTGTGTATGCGCATCTGCTCTTGTGCGCAGGTCACGAATACCCGCGCGTTGGGTACGTGGCTGAGTTACGATGACCTGATCCAGCTCGTTACCCGCGCCATCGATACGCCGGTGGTCGAGTTCACGGTGGTCTATGGCGTCTCGAACAACGACCGCGCGACGCTGGATAATACCGGGGCCATGCATCTCGGATATCGGCCCAAGGACAATGCCGAGCAATTTGCCGAAGCGATCCTTGCCGATGCCCCGCCCGCCGATCCGCAGGATTTGGCGCTGTCTCGCCATGGTGGTCCCTTCGCCGCCGTTGAACTGGGGGCGAGCGGTCTGGCGACCATGAATATCGTCGATGACACCAAGAAGACCTGAGGAGATACGGGGGAGGGGGACTTCCGCAGCCGCTTACATCACAGCGGATTGACCCCCGCCGCCTCCACGAAGGCATGGATCGCCCCCGCATCCTTGATGCCGGGGGCGCTTTCGACGCCGGAGGAGACGTCGACCATCTTCGCCCCGGTCAGCATGATGGCCTGTGCCACGTTATCGGGGGTCAATCCCCCAGCCAGCATCCACGGCACCGGAATGCGCCGTCCGGCCAGCAAGCGCCAGTCGAAGGCAACGCCGTTTCCGCCCGGTAGGCCACCGCCCGCCGCCGGTTTCGCATCGAATAACAGCATGTCGGCAATGCCCGCATAGGCCAGCCCCGCATCCACATCCGCCGCGCTCGACACCGCCTGCGCCACGATCAAGGGCAGGCCCGCCCGCTCACGGATGGCCCGCAGGCGGTTGGGGTCGGACACGCCATGCACCTGCACGAAATCCAGCGGTACGTCGGTCAACACGGCATCGAGATCGGCATCGGAGGGATCGACGAACAGGCCCACCTTGCCCACGCCCGGTGGGACATCGGCGGCCAAGACCAACGCTTTCGCGGCGCTTACATCGCGTGGGGAGGGCGGGTAGAACACGAAGCCCACGAACCGCGTCCCGGCCTTCACCGCCGCCGTGACCGTTTCGGGCGTCGATAATCCGCAGATCTTTGCCGCCGTCATGTCCGACGACGATCCGCAGCCGTGCCGACGATCAGGTAATCCTGTTCAGGCTTTTTTTCGGGGGCAGGGGGACGATAGACTGGCGGAGCCGTGTGATAGCTGCTGCTCACGCCGAGCAGATAGCCCAGCAACACACCGATTCCCGCGCAGGTAAGCATCACCACCCATAGCGGCATGATCCGATAGGGCGTGGCTGGCGGCGCGGGGCGTGAGACGAAGGGTTCGAGGTTCACGACCACCCCATGCCCATTACCGATGAAGATCGCGCAGAGCACGACGCCCACGAGGATCGAGATCAGGATCGTCAGGAATCGCATGGCGGGTAGCCTCGCAAAAAATTACTCCCCGCCGTTATAATCTTTATTAAGTCTTTCGCGCAACTCCTTGCCTGTCTTGAAGAAAGGCACCTGCTTGGCAGGCACGGGAACGGCCTCGCCCGTGCGGGGGTTTCGGCCCATGCGGCTTTCCCGTTCCTTCACCGAGAATGCGCCGAAACCGCGAAGTTCGACCCGATCACCATCGGCCAGCGCATCGGTGATCGTCTCGAACACGGTCGAGACGACCCTTTCCACATCCCGTTGATAGAGATGGGGATTCTCGTCGGCGAGAATGGTGATCAGTTCAGATTTGATCATGGGCGTGCTCCGTATCCCGTCCCGCGATAGAACAGTGCGTTCGAGTTCCTTAATGTTTTCAACTACACCGCGACGGGGTGGCGTCGTCAACCCCCTCCGACCCTGTTCAGCGATAGATTGCCCATAGCCCGGTCGTAAAACGGTCCCGCAGGCTGAGTGCGTCGAGGGCATCGCCCGCCTTGGTGCCGAACAGAAATCCTAGCGGCGAGGGTGATTCTTGTATGACTTCGTATTGTACCAGCTCCAAATCCGACCCGATATCATGGGTTTCGTCCAGCCAATCGCGCGCTTCGTCCAGCCCGCCCAGCCCGTCGATCAGGCCGCGCTCCAGCGCCATGCGCCCGGTGAAGATGCCGCCTCGCTTGACCTCGGACAGCGCATTGTCGCCGATTTCCCGCCGTTCCTGCACCAGCCCGACGAACCAATCGAAGGAATCCTCGACCAACACTTCCTCGGAGACGATGATCGCCGGGTCCACGGGTTTGAACGGCGACGGCTGGGCCTTTAGCTCGCCGCTCTTTATCTCGACCATCTGCACGCCGACCTTGTCCATCAACTCATGCACATTCGGCGATTGAAAGATCACGCCGACCGAGCCGGTGATCGTATTGCTCATGGCGAAGACCTGATCGGCGGCCAGTGCGGTGATATAGCCGCCCGACGCCGCCACATCGCCCATCGTCGCCACGACTGGCTTCGTCTCGCCAATCTCGCGCAGCGAATCGTACAATTCCTCGGACCCCGTAACGGTGCCGCCGGGTGAATTGATTCGCACCAGAATCGCTTGGACCTGATCGTTCTCGGCGATTTTGCGCAGCAGCTTGGTGCGGTCCAGATCGCTGGTGATGACGCCGTTCACGTCGAAGCGCGCGACATGCGGCCCCGGTTCCGGGGCCATCTGGGCCAGCACCATGCCCCCGGCGACCAGCACCGCCAGCCCGGCGATGATGCGCCAGCGAAACCGGCTGCGCCGAAGTTTCTTGCGTTCCTCGTATTCTTCGATCTGATTCATCGCATGGCCCTTCGCCTGAAACTCCTGTGAGGAAACTAGACATGCCTAAAGGTTACTGGATCGTCCACGTCGATGTCACCGATGTGGAAAATTACCCGCAATACGTGAAGCTCGATACCCCCGTTCTCGAACAATACGGCGGCAAGTTCCTCGTGCGCGGTGGCCAGTGCGAGGGGCCGGAAGGCACGATCCGCTCGCGGCATGTCGTGGTGGAATTCGACAGCTACGCCCGCGCCCTCGAATGCTATAATTCCGACGGCTATCAGGAGGCGGCAAAGCTGCGCCAAGCGTATTCCGATTCGGAAATCGTGATCGTCGAGGGGGCGTGAAAAACACGGACCGGGGTTCTTTGAACCTCGGTCCGGTTTGCATCAGGCGGCTTCGGGGTCGCCAAACCCTTCCGTCGACCAAGACAGGCCATACAGGTCGCGGACTGCATCCACCCTTGTTTCCGAATAGCCTGCCCATGCGAGGTGCTGCATCACGGCATCATGGGCAGAACCGCCATCCAACACCACGAATGCCGCTCCCTTTAGCGGTTTTGGCAGGGCTTTCTGCACGCCCATCGCGTAGTCCTTGCGTGGCCTGTCCTTATGCGCAGCATGGAAAGCCTCGATTGTCGAGACATGCTGCGCGACTGATCGCATGACGGCGTCGCGGTACGCGATCACACGATCCGCGGCCTCCTCTGTAATCAGCGGGATCACGTCGTCCACGGCATCTTCGATCACCCAGTTCAGTACGTTCTTCTCGCTGTGCAGTCCCGCAAAGGCCCGGTGCCGCAAGACGTAACCATCGGTCTTCAGCTTGAGCCGATGCCCGTCATCGAAGGCGATCACGTAGCCTTCGATATCTGGCAAGGTACGGCTTTCGGCGATGAAGGCCTCGATATCCGAGATCGATCCGAAGCTCGCGGCGACTGGCACGTCGAAACGCTCGCTCAATGCCAGAAGCGCATCATGTGTCAGGTACGCCCCCGACACCATGTCCCGGCTGGCGAGCAGGGTCAGCGCAGGCGCATCATAGGCCAGCACGATCCGGTTTTCCGGTCCCGTGTACTCGAACATCGGTGTGCGGCCCGCGGCTATTTCGCTCCGGCACAGGTCGAGTACGCCCGCCGACGCATGGGCATATGCCGCTTCGGAATGGCGCGTGACACCGATGCGCGTCATAAACACCAGCTCGCCGTTCAGCATAGCCGGATGCACCATCGACCCATCCATCTTGTCCAGAATGACATGGGGACGCGACCAGTCGACCGCTGTGGGGTCCTCGCGTTCGTAGATGTTGAAGAACTTGTGGAAGGGTCGCGCGATGATCCGCCCGTCGGCGCCGAATTTCAGCCCCCGGCACTGCAATGCCATGTCGGAATCGAACGTGTCCTTGGTCTGATAGCCGTAATCGATGGTCCTGTGGCCGTCAGGACGGTCCACCACTTTGATTCCATTGTCTAAGTTGATGTGCGGTAGAACATCGTCGACGGTTTCGATCGTTACGAGCATGGCTTTTCTCCACAAAGAAAAGGCGTCCGGGGGAAGCCCCGGACGCCTGATAATTCACTTAAAACCGTTAAGTTTTAGGGTATCGGGACCGGGGATGGCGGCGAGATCGAATTATCATCTAAACGCGAGACGACGGGTGCATTCGAATACGCAACGTAATCGGCACGACGGATCGTGGCGAATGGCGAGTGCAAAATGTCGAGTGCGTTGGTCATCGGTATCCCTTTTTCGGTGGCGATGAGGTATCGGGACGCAACCAACCTGTCAAGAAACATCGTTTTTCGTCGCCGATATATGCAACTTTTGGAAGCGTGAAATATCATGGATCGACCCTGTCCCTGCCATTCAGGCCATGCCTTCGCGGCCTGTTGTGAGCCGTACCTATCCGGCGCGGCGATTGCGCCGACGGCGGTGGCCCTGATGCGCTCGCGCTATGCGGCGTTTCGTGAAGGGGCCGCCGATTATCTGGTCGCGACGCATCACCCGTCCGCGCGCGCCGCCGATGAACGGGCTGAACTTCAACGCAGCATTGCGGGCACCGATTGGGTGAACCTCGTCATCGTCGATACGCAAAATGGGAGCGAAGGCGATGCGAAGGGCGATGTCGAATTCGTCGCCGCCTTTCGGCAGAAACGGCCCGCCATTGCGCTCGGTGCGGTCCCTGCGCCGGAGGTTGGGCAGATGCATGAACGCTCGTTCTTCGTGCGGGAGGACGGGCGGTGGCTCTATGTCGATGGCGAACAACTGCCCGCCTATCGCGCCAAGCGCAACGACCCGTGCTGGTGCGGCAGTGGCAGGAAGGCGAAACAATGCCATGGGTAGTGTGGCCGGCGTCGCGTCAGTCATCGCTCGGAAAAGTATCGTTGCGCAGTTTTTTGTAGCGGCGCACGCTTGACATTTCGTGGTTTTTCGTGTCGTTTGTTCTTGTTTTGTTTTATAAGGATACGCGCTGCACATGAGTTGGACCCGCTGCATCGAAATCAATCGCAAAGACCTGTTGCCCACCGTGGCGCAGATTCTGGCGATGCTGGGGGATAGCGATGTGCTGCTGCGGCATATGCATCTGGCGATTTTGGCGCTGTTGCGTCCGGCGGAATCGGCTCTGCGGCGGCTGATTGAGATTGCGGCGATGGATATTGTCGT
Source organism: uncultured Neomegalonema sp. (assembly GCA_937974055.1). Taxonomy (GTDB): domain Bacteria; phylum Pseudomonadota; class Alphaproteobacteria; order Rhodobacterales; family Rhodobacteraceae; genus JAHDDY01. The sequence continues at coordinate 6,900 of CALJIU010000146.1, forward strand.
GAAGCCCCGCGCGAAGCGAACGCCTCCATCGGGCGGTATTCCTAAGGGATCGAGCGAACGTAAGCCGGTCTTTGTCTTGATGGACCCTCGTAAGGAGGTTGGACCGCCGAAGCGGAGGACTGCGCCGGGATTCGGGCCGAATGTGCGGGGGTTCGATGATCTGGACATTTCGCCGCCGGGACGGGTGGAGATTTTGCCGGATGATCCGATATCCGCCGCTGCGCTTCGCCGTCGGATCGAGGCGTTGGTTGCTGCGATGAACGATATTCCGGGGCAGGCTCGAAGGTTGGCGAGGAAGCAGGCCGGGATGAAGAGACCGCTGCGGGTGATGCGCCCCGGCAGGCCGCCGGGGCATGTGGAGCGCGGGAAGCGGCCCATTGATCTGCTGCTGCGGGAGGTGCATGAGTTGGCGCTGATGGCGCTGGCGGGGATGAAAGCGCCTCCGTGAGCGGGGGCAAATTCTAGGAATGAGGGATGAGGCCACCGCCGCCGGGCGGGGGGTGGATTGGCGTGTCTGCTGTCCAGTGTGATCTGGTGCCGAGCGTTCGTCACGCAGCCTTACGCTGAATCGTATCTCGGCTTATCCGGTCTGCGATTTCCGCCCCACCGCTCGCGGGCGATATCGGCCTGTCGCGGTCTTGGCTCCGGTGGCGGGGACATATCCTCGTAGAGCGCCTGCGCCTCCGGGGCGGGACCG
>CALJIU010000147.1 GCA_937974055.1 uncultured Neomegalonema sp.
GGCACTATCCATGCCGCGATGACTGGACACGGCACGCCAACCGCACCATTCTAGCCTCAAACCGATCAATCACGAGGCACGCCATGTCCGCCGCCACCGAAAAAGCCCCCTTCGCGCGGGGCCGCATCTACGACACCATCACCGACACCATCGGCGGCACGCCGCTGGTGCGCCTGTCGAAATTCGCGGAAGCGCATGGCAGCAATGCGGAAATTCTGGTGAAGCTGGAATTCTTCAACCCGCTGGCTTCGGTCAAGGACCGCATCGGGGTGTCGATGATCGACGCGCTGGAAAAATCCGGCGACCTGAAACCGGGTGGCACGGTGATCGAGCCGACCTCCGGCAATACGGGCGTGGGCCTCGCCTTCGTCTGCGCGGCGCGCGGCTACAAACTGATCCTGTGTATGCCCGAAAGCATGAGCATCGAGCGGCGCAAGATGCTGGCGCTGATGGGGGCGCAGCTTGAGCTGACGCCGAAGGAAAAGGGGATGAAGGGCGCGATTGCGCGGGCCGAAGAGTTGCTCGCCGCGACCCCCGGCGCGATTATCCCGCAGCAGTTCCAGAACCCGGCCAATCCGGCGGTGCATGTGCGCACGACGGCGCTTGAAATCCTCGAAGATACGGGCGGTGATTTCGATGTCTTCGTTTCCGGCGTCGGCACGGGCGGCACCATCACCGGCTGCGCGCGGGTGTTCAAGGAGCATGGGCACCGGGCGCAGATCGTTGCCGTCGAACCCGAAGACAGCCCCGTGATTTCGGGCGGTGATCCCGGACCGCACGCCATTCAGGGCATCGGGGCGGGGTTCATTCCCGGCAACCTCGATACCGACCTGATCAACCGCGTCGTGACCATCGCCAACGCCACCTCCTTCGAGACGGCGCGCGAAGTGGCACGGATCGAGGGCATCCCCGTCGGCATCTCCTCCGGCGCGGCGCTGGCGGCGGCGGCGGAACTGGGTAAGGAGCCGGAGATGGCGGGCAAGAAAATCGTCGTCATCATCCCAAGCTTTGCCGAACGCTACCTCTCGACGGCCCTGTTCGACGGGATGGGCTGAACCATGTTTTCGCTGTTTCGCCGGGGCAAGCAATCCGTCCCGGCGGGGAAATCTGCGGGAAAGATGGAAACCGTGACGCTGCCCCGGTCGGCGGTGGACAGCGCAGACCCGTATGCGCGGGTGCAGGCGGTGGTGGATTTCATCAATGCCTTGATCGAAAAAGGCCATTACCGAACGGATGAACTGCCCGCGAAGGCCATGCAAGCCTATCGCGCCGATCAATATCTGGCGCAGGTCAATAATGGCGGGCATAGCCAATTCATCCATAATACCGGCGCAACCGACGAGATCCTGACCCATGCGGGCGATGGACTCGCGGCGATGGGGGCCGCTGCACAGGCTGGCACGCTGCGCGATATGGCCGATTGGGTTGCCAAGAACCCCGACGCCGCCGCCGATCAGACCGGCTTTACCGGGGGCCGCGCCGATTACCTCGACACGCTGGATACGCGATTCTTCGCCGCCGAACAGCAAGCGCCGCTGACACCGCTGAATAGCGCATGGATCGCGGGTTGGCCCGAATTGCGGGTCGTCGATGATGCCCAATACGCATCGGCGGTGGATCAGGTAGCGGCGATGAACCCGCATCTGGAGGCGCGCAAGACGGCGGCGGGTATCCGCACCTGCGAGGCGTGGCTCGGCGAACAGCTTCGCCTGACCCTCGGTATCGTCGGGATGGCCGATACGCCCGCTGAACCGCTGCTCGCTATCGGTGGGGGTGGTCACGAACAGATCGACGGCGAGGCCGTGACGCAATGGAATGCCCGTTATCTCGGCGGTAAGCGGTTCGTCACCATCGGCACGACCCATGCGACGCTGTATGACATGATCGAGCATGACAATGGTCCCGCCCCGGATTTCAACGACCCCGATGCCGCCCGCAAGGCGGTGGACAGCAACTACTTCGCCAATTTCCGCCCGCCCGAACGGGGCGCGGAGCGCGCGCGTATTCCCCTCGCCCTCGCGGAGGAAACGGCGCGGTTCGCAGCCGAGGTGAATGCCGGGGCGGCGGTCCATCTGCTGCTCGGTCGGGCGAAAATCGCGACGGATCAAGGCTTTGCCATCTCTGCGCGCGGCCATCAGGGCGAGGAGGCGTCGCCCGAAGAGACGCAACTCGTCGTCGCGATTTTCACAGGGGATGCGATCTACAAGGCCGCGATTCTGCGTAGCGCCGCCGTTCTGCTCTCCCCCGATGGCCGCGACCAGATTGCGGTGGTCTCACGGACGGAGATAGACGCCCATGCGGCGCTGAAGGATCGTTGAGACGCCCGGATCGGGCAATTTGCGATAAATCTGAGTCAGTTTCAGGATAAATGCAATCCGCTTTGGCGAGTGTCCATCAACGCTTTATTCAATTCATGAGGGCAAATCTGCGAGCTTCAATAAGGAGAATCGCAGATGGCCGCGTTCGGACGCCGTAGACAATCGCAACCCGACACCGCCCCCGGACCGGTCGCCGCATCGCAAGCGGCCCCGCCCCTGCCCCGCACGCCCCTGTCGCAAAGCGCGGAGAACGTGATTCTGCCGCGCAGTGCGATGGAGGCGGACGACCCCTATGCGCCCGTGCAGGCCGTGGTCGATTTCATCAATTTCCAGACCAATACTGGCCTTTACAAAAGCGACGAACTGCCCGCCAAGGCGATGATGGCCTATTACTGCGATTACTATCTCGCGCAGGTCAATAACGGTGGCCACGCGCAGTTCATCCACAATTTCCAAGGGGCCGCCGAGGCCGTCTTTCGTGATGTACCGGCGGGCCTGTCGGCGATGGGGGCGACGGGCCATGCCGCGATCTTCGCCGATATGCTCGACGCCGTGCGCGTGGACAGGGCGGAGGACGTGGAGCGGCTGGATGGCGTGTTCTACGAATTGGAAAAGCACAATCCGCTGACCCCGATGAATGCCGCATGGATCAGGGACTGGCCCGAATTGCGCGTGGTGGATGACGAGCGACTGACAGAGGCGCTGCAAGGCTTTGCCAAGATGAACCCGCACCGGGCGGACCGCACCGTGGCGCTGGGCATACTGAGCATCGAGAACAAGCTGTCGGACGAGGTATGGCTGGGCTGTGGGCTGGCCTGCATGGCGCAGGATGGCATCGAAATCCTGCTGCAACAGGGCAATGGCTCCGCCGTCGAGCATGACGGTGTGCAAACCATCGAATGGGTGCTGCAAACCACATCCGGGCGGCGCACGGGGATCGTGGGGGCGGATGCCGTGCATCTGTTCGAGCGGATTGAGCACAGCCCGCCCCCGCGCCTGGAAGACTTGATGGAAGAGGATCGCGATGCGGTATGGGCCAAGATCGAGGCGTTCCAGCCGCCCGAACGCGGCGAAGAGATCGTGCGTGTCGGGCTGGAAACGGTCGCGCAGGTCCGCCAGATCGCGCAGGAAACGCGCGCCGGGGCGGCAATCGACCTGCTGCTGCGCATGATCGGCTGCGACGACACGCGCGAGGCTCCGCTGGGGGTGATTACGCCGCCGGAGGATACGCCGGACAACGCACCGCGCCTGATGGCGCTGCTTGCGACCCGCGAACCGGGCGTCACGCGGGCGGTGATCTATGACGAGGGCGCGGCCCTGCTGACGATGGATGAGCAAGTGCTGGTCCGCGCCGACCGCGCCGAAATCGACGCCCATTGGAACCGCCGCGCGCTGTGATCACCCGCTGACAGCGCCGCCGCAATGCCCTATGGATAGGGTATGATGACCGATGACGACCTCGACCGCTATGCGCGGCATATCATTCTACGCGAGATCGGCGGGCCGGGGCAGGCGCGGTTGCGTAAAGCGCGGGTGCTGTCCATAGGGGCCGGGGGGCTGGGCGCGCCGCTGCTGATGTATCTGGCGGCGGCGGGCGTCGGCACGCTAGGGGTCGTGGATGACGATACGGTCGATTTGTCGAACCTGCAACGGCAGGTGATCCATGCGACCGATGCCGTGGGAGCGGCCAAGACCGACAGTGCCGCCGAGACGCTCGCCCGCGTCAATCCGGGGGTGGACGTGGTGCGGCATGGCCTGCGCCTGACGGAGGCGAACGCGGCGGAGGTTATCGGCGGCTACGATCTGGTCTGTGACGGGTCAGACAATTTCGACACGCGGTATCTGGTGAACGCCACCTGCGCGCAAGCGGGGGTGCCGCTGGTGGCGGGGGCGATCGGGCAGTGGGATGGGCAATTATCGCTGTATGATCCGGCGCGGGGCGGGCCGTGCTATGCCTGTGTCTTCCCCCAAGCCCCGGCGGCAGGGCTGGCCCCCTCCTGCGCGGAGGCAGGGGTTGTGGGGGCGCTGCCGGGGGTGATCGGGTCGATGATGGCGATGGAAGTGATCAAGCATATCTGCGGGGCCGGAGAGACGCTGGTGGGCCGCCTGCTGGTCTACGACGCGCTGGCGGCAGAGACGCGCACGCTGAAGGTGCGGCGGGATGCGGGGTGTGGGGTTTGTGGGGATGGGTGAGGTTAGGATCAAAAACGAAAAAGATCTACATAGATGGCTAAAAGGTAGAGACAAGGTAGATGCAAATAACATCGCCAGTCGCGCATCCCTGCGTATCCTCCCCAATATTGTCAATATCTTCAACACGGAAATTGAGAATCCATATAAATTTATAGCTCTGCCGGTTTTCCGAGCAGCGCACGCTTCGTCAGTTACGCGCTGGGGAACAGTCGCCGAGGAGGCTTACGCTGCAGCTGCAGCTGCAGCTGACGCTGCTCTCTCTGCACGTTCAATAATCTCCGAATTATCCGAAATCTCTATCGCTTCTTCAACCGCCGCTGACGCTGCCTCCGCTATCGCCCACTCCGCACTAACGGCGCTAGACCAAGTCTTCGGTAAAAGCGCAATTACCCAATCAACTCGCTTCGCCGCTCTTTCAGCCTTGCCTATGAACTCAGACGCTTACTCGTTCTTATGGGACATAATTGAGAGAGAAGTATCTTGTCTTATAGAAATTGAAGACACTGCATGGTTTGCGGGTTTACCACTTTGGCCTACACACCGGCCAACGTGGGCAGAAGAAAACTGGCAGAGCCTCAAAACAGAATTGCTGGGCGCCAAAGAGGAGGATTGGGGCGTATGGATTGACTGGTACGAAGCGCAACTAAGTGGAGGAGAAAGCGCACAGCCAAACCTTGCTCTTGAAGAGGCAATTCTTCTTCTCCCAGAGAATGTCTGGGCTGCTGGGCCAAAGGTAGTGAATGCCGAAATTCGGCGGTTGATGCAGCTTCATGCGTGGGAGACGCTGGATGAGGTTGTCAGCCCCGAACCCGTCATCAAGAATGACAAAATCACGGTCGTAGCCAATGCCACCGCCGATGACGCGGACGACCTCGCCGCGATCCTCGATCTGCCGGAGCGGTTGCGGGGGGCCATCAACGACCTGCTCGATCTGCTCGCCATCAAGAGCAACGCTTGCCCGGTGGCCGTGCCGCCGTTGACGCGGTATCGGGAACATCTCGACCGTTACGGCCCCAAGCCAATGCTCGACAGCCTGAACGACCGGCACGCCATCGTGAAAGACGAGTATAATGGCCTGCGGCGGGAGAAATTCTTCGACAACGAGCGGGGATTGCGGCGGGCTTTTCTGACCTTCTTCGCCCTGCACAAGCAATTCCGCGAGGCGTTTGCCCAAGACGCCCTGCGCGAACAGGCGATCCGCATGTATCGCCTCGACCCCGAAACGCTGGACAAGGGCGCGCTGGAAGGCGGTATCGATGCTTTCGAGCAGGGGGCGAAGGATGCGCTGGAGGCGGGGGTCGCGACGCCGGAATTTACCGAGTATGCCGGTGAGTTGAGCGGCATGATGCGCGATGCCCTGCGCACACCCCCGCCGGGGCCGCCCATCGAGATGGAACCGGGCGACCGGCTGGTCGAGCCGATCCCGAACGAGAAGCTGTGGCCGGTTCGTTGGCTGCTAAAAGGCGGGGCAGTTGCGTGGCGGTTGGTCAAACTGTTGAACAATCCGCTGGCGACGGTCGGAAGCCTTGCTAGTCTCGCTGGGTTTTTGGACAGTGAGCGCGGCAAGAAGCTGATGAAAGGATTGCGCGACATCGTTGAAGCGATCTTTGGCGGTGAAGAAGGTGGCTAAGGACTGTCTGAGTCACGAGTGCAAGCGCCCGAACCGAGGGCGGGGGCGTATACGCGCCCGCCCTGGGGGCGGGTCGGGCGCGTCGGAGTGCTACGCACTCCGTAGAAGGGGGACAATTGACGATGGATACTGAGTTTGCGGCGGCGGCGCAGGGGGAGAGTGTGCCTGTCGTCGATCTTGCGCCGCTATTGGCGGGTGAGATTGAGCCGGTGGCGGCGGCGATCCATCAGGCGGCGACACGGATCGGGTTCTTCTACATCGCGAACCACGGCATTCCGCAATCCGTCATCGATGGGGCATTCGCGGCGTCGCGGCTGTTCTTCGCGATGTCGCCCGATATCAAGCAAACCGTCGCCATCGGCACGGATCAACGCGGCTGGATGGGGCCGGGCATGTCGAAATTGCCGGGGGCCAAGGCTGCGGATCGGAAGGAAGTGTTCTTCTGGGGGCGCGAGGTTGCGGCGAACGACCCCGATATGGGCAAGCCGATGGTCGCGCCGAACCGCTGGCCGGATAATACCGTGCCCTGCCTGCGCGAAGGGGTCGCGCCATATTACAAAGCCATCTGCGGCGTCGGTGAGAAGGTGATGCAGGCGATTGCGGTCGGCCTTGGCGGCGCGCCCAATGCCTTTGCGCCCCATTACATCCGCCCCCTCGCGCGCGGGCAGCTCGTGCATTATCCCCCCGCCCAGCCCGAAGATGCGGGCGAGGAACGCTATGGCGTGGCCCCGCATACCGATTTTGGGGTGCTGACGCTGCTGTTGCAGGATGATAGCGGGGGATTGCAGGTGCGCCGCCGGGATGGGGAATGGATCGAGGCCCTGCCGATCCCCGGCACCATCGTCTGCAATATCGGCGATCTGCTGCAACGCTGGAGCAATGACCGCTTCGTCTCGACGGTGCATCGGGTGATCAATCGTAGTCCGGGGGCGCGGCATTCGATCCCGATTTTCTACGATCCGAATACCGATGCGGTGGTGGACCCGCGCCTGTTCCTCGATGACGGCGAGGCGGCGCTGCATGGGCCGATCACGCCGGGCGAGCATATCAGTGGCCGCAATCGCCAGAGCTTTAGCCAGTATGCCACCAAGGATGCGACCTGAGGGCGCGGCGCAGTGGCGTGTCGGTGCCGACGGGCGCGCCGTCGATGTATTCACGGGCGGCGGCGAGGCTGTCGCCCTCCAGCGTTTTCAGATAGACGATGCCGCGCTCGACGGTGAAGGGGGTGCCGGTCACTTGCTCAAAATTACCGTCAAGATCGGTCCAGACCGCGCCGTCCACGCCCTGCCCTGCACACCAATCGCGGACGCGCTCGGTAACGCCCCCACGGTTTGAATGGGCGGTGCCCGCGCGACAATCCACCCAGCCGATATTTTCCGGCGTCGTGCGCTCGCGCGCGGCGAGGTCGGTGACGGCTTCGGCCACGCTGTCCCGCGCGCTGTCGATCACATGGGTCGGGCAGGGGTCGCCCGCATCGGTGTCGATCACCACGACGAGGGATAGCTTTCGCTTGGGCGAGATGCGGCTGAATTCCAGCGGCAGGGACGGCCCCGCCCCCATGCGCCACGCGCCCCGCACCTTTGGCGCGAGGTCGTCGAGATCCCAGATCAGGGAGCCATAGCCGAGGATGCAGATTGTCATGGCGTAGGAGTAGCGCAGGATTGGCGGATACGGAAGCTGTCGCGATTTGGGTAGTGTCTCACTCTCAATTTTCATGTGTTTCTGCGGCTTACGCTGCACGGCGCGACACGCGGCATGAAAGCGAATTGCGATCAATCCACTGAACGAGGCAACCTAAAGCCGGGGATGCGAAAACTCTCATCAATTGCCATGCATACCCCGCCCGCCGGTCCTGTTCTCGCCACATCCCCAAGGCTATACTCACCCCCGCAATGATAACGGAGTCGACCCATGCGCCTTGCCCTCCTCGCTTTCCTTCTGCCCCTGCCCGCCCTTGCAGGCGAAGCCGATGTCATCGACGCCAAGGCCACTCGCGCGGGGTCGGATTGGCGCATCGACGCCACCATCCGCCACGCCGATACCGGCTGGGATCACTACGCCAACGGATTCGAGATTCTCGGCCCGGACGGCACCGTGCTCGGCACCCGCGTCCTCTTTCACCCCCATGTCGAGGAGCAGCCCTTCACCCGCTCCCACACCCTGACCATCCCCGATGGCATCACCACCATCACCATTCGCGCCACCGATTCCGTCCACGGCACCGGCGGGGCAGAGGTAACGCTCAGTCTCGATTGACCGGCGGATAGATCACCCGCTCCAGATACAATCCTTCGGGCGGCGCGACCGGGGCGCAGGCGGCACGGTCACACGCCGCCAAGGCCTCGCCCACCCGTTCTGGTGCCCAGCGCCCCGCGCCCACATGCTGCAATGTCCCGACGAAGCTGCGCACTTGGTTGTGCAGAAAACTGCGCGCCCGCACCAGAAAGGCGAATTC